>JALZLF010000063.1 GCA_030858865.1 Actinomycetota bacterium
TACGCGCCCACACGTCCGCGATGCGCAGGCCCGCGGCGGGCGCCTCTTGACGGATGACCGCGTTGACCCGCTGCGTTCGCCGGCGTCCCAGGCCTTGGGGCAGCGTGGCGATGACCGCCCCATCCGGCAACCGCGCGAGGAGCTGGCGCATCGTGGCGATGAGCTGACCCAGGGGCGTGCGCAGCAGGTCGTTGCCGCCGACGGCGCAGGTCACCAGCGCAGGGCCGGCGGGTAACGCCTCCAATGCCGGCAGCTGCGTGGCGAGGACGTCGGCCGCCCTGGCCCCGGACCGAGACAGGTTCGCGACGCGCCAGGGCGTGCCGTCACGGCGTTCCAGGCGGCCTCGCAGCTGCCCGACGTAGCCCGCGTCGTGGGAGGCCGCGCCCACTCCCTGCGCGGCGGAGTCGCCAAGGACGGCCCATAGAGGCCCGTCGGCCTGCTCGGCGATGCGGTTCGCCTCCCGCCATGCCAACGCATAGGGCTCCACTTGCCCGCTGGTCGTCGCGACCCCAGCTCGGAAGCGGCGGTACAGCGTTGACAGCGCCAGGAAGCCAACTTGCGCAGCCGCACAACGCAGCCAGGCCAGGCGCTGTGTCGCTTGGGCGTGGGGGTCCGCCATCGCGCCAGGGTACGGCGGTCCACTGGTCCTCCTTCGTCCGGCCAGCCCGCGCGGTCAGCGACGCCGCAGCTGGGCATCAACGACTCCTAGCCCAGCGCCTGTACCAGGTCGGCGACGAGATCGGTGGGATCCTCGATCCCCACCGACAGCCGCACCAGGTCGCCGGGCACCTCCAGCGGTGAGCCGGCGACCGACATGTGGGTCATCCGCCCCGGATGCTCCACGAGCGACTCGACGCCGCCCAGCGACTCGGCCAGGGTGAACAGCCGGAAGCGGGAACAGGCGGCCAGGGCGGCGTCCTCGTCGGCCATGCGGAAGCTGACCATGCCGCCGAAGTCGCGCATCTGCCGGGCGGCGACCTCGTGTCCCGGATGGGACGGCAGCCCTGGGTACAGCACCTGGCGCACCGCCGTGGACTCCGCCAGTGCCGCGACGACGGCGCGGGCGTTCTCGCAATGGGCCCGCATCCGCACGGCCAGCGTCTTGAGGCCTCGCAAGGTCAACCAGGTGTCCCACGGACCGGGCACCGCACCAACGGCGTTCTGCAGAAAGCCGATGCGCTCGGCCAGGGCGTCGTCGTTGGTCAGAGCCGCGCCGCCCACGACATCGGAGTGGCCACCCAGATACTTGGTGGTGGAGTGGACGACCACGTCGGCGCCCAACCGCAAGGGCTGCTGCAGGTAGGGCGTCGCGAAGGTGTTGTCGACCACCACGACCGCGTCGCGCTCGTGGGCCAGCTCGCTGAGGGCGGCGATGTCGAACACGGTCATCAACGGGTTGGTTGGCGTCTCGATCCACAACAGCCGCGTCTGCGGGCGCCATGCCGACGCGACGGACGCGAGGTCGGACAGGTCCACCGGGTCGAAGGTCAGGCCCCATGGCTGGTGGACCTCGGCGAACTGGCGGTAGGTGCCGCCGTAGACGTCGTTGGCCATGACGACATGGTCACCGGGGCTGCGGGTCCGCAATACCGCGTCGCCGGCTGCCAGCCCGGAGGAGAACGCGAAGCCGTGCGCGGCCTGCTCCAGCGAAGCCAGCGCCGCTTCCAGCGCGTCGCGGGTGGGGTTGCCGCTGCGCGCGTAGTCCCAGCCGCGATGCTCGCCGACCGCGGTCTGCGCGAAGGTGGACGTCTGGTAGACGGGCACGATGACCGCGCCGGTCCGCGGGTCGGGATCCTGGCCCGCGTGGATGGCGCGACTGGCGAAGCCGAGCCCGTCGGCGTCGCTCACCGCCGGTCCTTGCGCATCAAGAAGTCGAGGATGTCGGCGCGGGTCAGCACGCCGGTGGGCACCGGGCCGTCGCAGACGAGCACCGCCGCCGCCTGCCCGGTCAGCACCGACATCGCCCCCTCGACGGTGTCGCGAGCGTCGACCACCGGCAGTGGGTCGTCCATCAGCTCACCGACGGTCCTGTCCAGCGTCGCGGGGTCGCGGTAGACGTGCTCGAGCAGGCCGCGCTCGCGGATGCTGCCGAGCACGTCGTCGCGTGACTCGGCGTCGTCGCGCTTGACGACGGGCATCTGGCTGACGGCGTAGGTGTGCAGGGTCGCGATGGCCTGGCGCACCGGCTCGTCGGGATGAACGTGGACGATGGCCGGCAGGTCGCCGCCCTTGACCGCGAGGACCTCACGGACCTTCGCCGCGGCGCCAGAGCGGTCCAAAAAGCCGTTGGAAGCCATCCAGTCGTCGTTGTAGATCTTGGACAGATAGCTCCTGCCCGAGTCGGGCAGCAGCACCACGATCGTGGCGTCGGCCGGATACTCGGCGGCGACCTGCAAGGCCGCGTAGGCCGCGGTGCCGCACGAGCCGCCGACGAGGATGCCCTCTTCGCGTGTGATGCGTCGAGCGGTCAGAAACGAGTCGCGGTCGCTGACCCGCACGTAGCGGTCGACCATGGCGGGGTCGAAGGTGCCGGGCAAGAAGTCCTCGCCGACGCCCTCGACGAGGTAGGGACGGACCTCGTCGCCGGAGTACAGCGATCCCACGGGGTCGGCGCCCACGACCAGCACATCCGGGTTGCGTTCCTTGAGGTAACGCCCCGCGCCGCTGATGGTCCCACCGGTGCCGACGCCGGCGACGAACACGTCGACGCGCCCGTCGGTCTGCTGCCAGATCTCCGGGCCGGTGGAACGATAGTGAGCCTCGGGATTGGCGTCGTTGTAGTACTGGTTGGGCTGGAACGCCCCGGGGATCTCCTCACTGAGCCGGTCGGCCGTACGGTAGTAGCTACGTGGGTCGTCGGGTTCGACGGCCGTTGGGCAGACCACCACCTCGGCCCCGAAGGCCCGCAGCAGGTCGATCTTCTCCTTGCTCATCTTGTCGGGCATCACGAACACGCAGCGGTAGCCGCGCTGCGCGGCAACGATGGCCAGACCAGCGCCCGTGTTGCCGCTGGTCGGCTCAACGATCGTCCCGCCCGGGCGCAGCAGGCCCGCCTGCTCGGCGGCGGTGACCATCGCCAGGGCGATGCGGTCCTTCACGCTGCCGCCGGGATTTAGGTACTCGACCTTGGCGAGGATGTTGGGGGCGACGCCGGCGCTGAAGCGGCTCATCCGCACCAGCGGGGTGTTGCCGACCAGCTCGACCAGTGAGTCGACTACCTGCATGACAGCCTCCCGGACCGGCACCGGTGCCAACGTCCGGCCGGACGCTGAGCCACGACCTTACGGGTGAATCTCGGCGTACTTGCGCTTGCCGGAGCTGCGGAAGGAGACCGTGCCGTCCGACAGCGCGAACAGCGTGTCGTCGCCACCTCTGCCGACGTTGGAGCCGGGGTGGATCTTGGTGCCCCGCTGGCGGACGATGATGGTGCCAGCGGTGACGGCCTGCCCGCCGTAGCGCTTCACCCCGAGCATCTTGGGGTTGGAGTCGCGCCCGTTGTTGGACGAGCCTCCACCCTTCTTGTGCGCCATGCCGGTTCCTTCCGATCTCGATCGCCGCCGCTGGGCTGGGGCGAGCGCTACTGCTTGCTGATGTCGTCGACGCGGATGCGCGTCAGCGGCTGACGGTGGCCGTTGCGGTTGCGGTAGCCGGTCTTGTTCTTGTACTTGAAGACGGTGAGCTTGGGTCCCTTGATCTGGTCGACGACCACGGCGCTGACCGTGGCCGAGGCCAGATCATCCTTCCCGGAGGTGACCGATCCGTCGTCGTCGACCAGCAGCAGCGGCCGCAGGGCGAGCGCGCCGCCGTCGTCGGCGACAAGCTTCTCCACGTCCAGGGTGTCTCCGACCTGGACGCGGTACTGCTTTCCGCCTGTGGCGATGACGGCGTACACGATGCGCTCTCCTGAGGTGGCAGAAAGAAGGCGCGCCGCAGCGCACCGAAGTCTTGGTGTCCTATCGCTTCGCTACATGAGGACGGACCCAGTGTAGGATCGCGCGCTTTGCCCGTCAAAGGAGTTGCCGTATGCAACCTCGGCTGACCGATCAGGCGCTCGTCGCGGTCAGCCTCGCCCGTGCCGCCGCGCTGGCGTCCGACCGCCACGCCACCGTGGCGGACCTGCTGGCGGCGCTGGCCGCGGAGGGCGAGGGTGAGGCCGGCAGGCGGTTGCGCAACCGCTCCTCTGCCGCCGCGGCCCTTGCCGAGCGTGCCGTATCGGTTCCCGCACCGCTGCTGGACACCGCTGTGCGCAACGCCGTGCAGCAGTCGGGCGCCCGCGCGGCGACAACGGTCGACCTGCTGCAAGCCGCTGTCGCGGTGGGCGAAGACGACATCGCCGACCTGCTGGCGGGCGCGGGCTACGACCGCGACCTCGACGGCTACCTCGCCGAGGACCTGTTCGGCGAGCTCGGCGGTGCCGGCGAGACCTATGGCCTGGCACCCGCTGGTGCGCCGGACCTCAGCGAGCCGGCGGCGCGCGCCATGGCCCAGGTTCGAGCGATCGCCGGCGGCGCGGTGGCCTTGTTGCTGGCTGTGGCCGCCGCACCTGACGGCGACGGGGCGTCGCTGCTGCCCGACCCCGAGGCGCTGGCGCTGGCATGGTCGCGTCTCGGCGGTCGCGGCCGAGGCGACGAAGCGGGCTGGGACGTTGGACTCGACGTCGTCGTCGCTACCGCCGCGCAGCTGCGCAACGGCGAGCGGACCACGACCCGCGACCTGGTGCGAGCCTGCCTTGTCGCCGGCGGCGACGGTCCCAAGGCCGTGGTCGAGGAGGCGGATCGCGCGTGACTGCCTTCGACGGCCTGACGATGCGTCCCATCACAGCCGAGGAGTTCACCTCTTGGGGACGCGCAACGGAGACGACGTTCTTCGAGGAGCCCAGCGACGAGGCGTTGGAGCGCTGGCGTGAGATCACAGAGCTTGACCGCACGCTTGCCGTGTTCGACGGCGACGACATCGTGGCCACCGCGGGAACCCTCAGCTACCGGCTCACGGTGCCCGGCGGCGAGCTGGGCATGGGTGGACTGACGGCCGTGGGCGTGCTGCCCACCCACCGCCGCCGTGGGATCTTGCGCGCGATGATGACGCGCCAGCTCGCCGACGTGGCTGAGGCAGGTGAGCCGCTGGCGGGTTTGTTCGCCGCCGAGGCGCCCATCTACGGCCGCTACGGCTACGGGATGGCCGCGCCCAACGTGTACTCCAAGCTCGCGACGCGGCACACCCGGTTCCACGACGCGGTCGCCGTCGAGCGGGGCGTACGGTTCGTCGACGTCGAGGAAGCCCTGGCAACCTTCCCGGCGATCCACGACGCCGTGCGCGACACACGACCGGGGATGCCCAACCGCGGCCCGAAGGAGTGGCGGGCTTGGCTGACCCACGATCCCGAAGACGACCGCGACGGCTACAGCCGGCGTCATCTCGCCCGGCTCGGCGAGCGCGGGTACGTGATCTACCGGGGCAAAGGCAGCTTCGAGCAGGGATTGCCCGACGGCAAGCTGGTGGTGATCGAACACATGGCCTCCGACGTCGTGGCGGCCGCCTCGCTCTGGCGGTTCCTGTTCGACGTGGACCTGGTTGGCGAGATCGAGGTCAACGCCCGACCGACCGACGACGAACTGCCCCTGCTGCTGGCCGATCCCCGCAGGCTGCGGTCGTGGACCTTCGACGGGTTGTGGCTGCGCCTGGTGCACCTCGACGCCGCCCTGACCGGCCGCGCCTACGAGACGTCCGGCGAGGTGGTGCTGGACGTCGGCGACGAGCTGTGCCCATGGAACGCCGGAACCTGGCGCCTCGAGGCCGGTCCCGACGGGGTGTCCTGCACCCGGACCGGTGACGCCGCCGACGTGCGCGTCGCCACCGCCGGCCTGGCGGCCGCGTTCCTTGGCTCGGTCCCCCTGGCCCGTCAGGTGCGTGCCGGCGCCGCGCAGGAGTGCACGGCAGGCGCCGCTCGGAGGGCCGACCTGCTGTTCGCCACCGACCCCGCACCGTGGTGCCCGCAGGAGTTCTGACCAAGCCTCCCGCCGGTCGCGACGTCTACAGCCCGAGGTGCGGGCGAAGCGCGTTGTCCAGATCCGCCATCAGGGAGGGCGGCACACGCCCGACTGGTTCGCCGACGCGCTCGAAGCCCACGGCGCGCACCTGTTCGCCCTGTGCCTTCGAGTCGGAGCGCAAGCCACACTCCTGTGCCGGCTCCACCCAGGAACGCAACGGGTGGAGGCGCGTGTGGCGACGATCGTGGAACACCGCCCGGCTCTGCCCAAGTACGTCGATGCCCAACTGCTCAATGAGGCGGCCACCAGCGGCGAAGCGCTGACCGAGTAGGTGAAGCGACAACTGAGGGCGACCTTCTGGGAGGAGTGGGATGCGGCGGGTGACTGACTCCGCCGGCCTCTCCCAGTGCTCGACCGGTCGACCGGCTACACGATCGACTCGACGATGCGCGCGCCGCGCCCTTCGCAGACGTCGCAGCGGGTGGTGAAGCTCTCCTGCAGACCCTGGCTGACGTTCTTGCGCGTCATCTGCACCAGGCCGAGCTTGGAGATCTCCATCACCCGCGACTTGGTCTTGTCGCGCGCCAACTCGCGGCGGAAGCGCTTGAGCACCTCGTCGCGGTTCGCGGGCACCAACATGTCAACGAAGTCGATGACGATGATGCCGCCCATGTCGCGCAGACGCAGCTGGCGGGCAATCTCGGTCGCGGCCTCGATGTTGTTGCGCAGCACCGTCTCTTCGAGGTTGCGCTCACCGACGTACTTGCCGGTGTTGACGTCGATGACCCACATCGCCTCGGTCTTCTCCACGATCAGGTAGCCCCCCGACTTGAGCCAGACCTTGCGCTCCAGCGCCCGGCGGATCTGGTTGGTGATCTCGTAGGCGTCGAAGATGTTGTCCTGCCCCGTGTGCACCGAGACCTTGTCGACGAACTCGGGGCTGACGTCTTCGAGGTAGCTGCGCACCTGGCTGGCCAGCTCCTCGGAGTCGACCGTCAGCTGCAAGTACTCCGAGCCGAACACGTCGCGGATCACGCGGATGACCAGGCCCGGTTCCTCATAGACCGCCTCCAGCGGTTCGGCTTGCTCGGCGCGTGCCCTGACCTGGTCCCAGATCCGTTGCAGCCGGGCGACGTCCGCCTCGAGCTGCTCGCGGGTGGCGCCCTCGGCGGCGGTGCGCACGATCAGGCCGTAGCCCTCGGGCTTGAGACCCTTGAGGATCTTGCGCAGCCGCTCCCGCTCGTCGTCGGTCAGCTTGCGGCTGATGCCCAGCATGTCTTCGCCGGGGGCGAGGACGCAGTAGCGACCGGCGATCGACAGGTGCTGGGTGAGCCGGGCCCCCTTGGTGCCCATCGGGTCCTTGGTGACCTGCACCAGGACCGACTGGCCCGGCTTGAGTGTCTGCTCGATGCGCGGCAGGTCGCCTTCCAGATCGGCCTCGTCGTAGTTCACCTCGCCGGCGTACAGCACACCGTTGCGCCCCTTGCCGATGTCGATGAATGCCGCCTCCATGCCGGGCAGCACGTTTTGGACCCGGCCGAGGTAGATGTTGCCGACGTAGGACACATCCTCGCGGCGGGTGACGTAATGCTCGACGAGGGTGCGCTCCTCCAGCACGGCGATCTGGGTGCGCTTCTCCCCCACGGTCACCATCATGCGCCGGGGTGGACCCTCGGTGATCGCACGTCGGGTCTCTTCACTGACCCCACCGAGGGGTCGGCGGGTGGTCCGCGCACCGCCCGTCGAGCGTCCGCGTGTCGAGCGCGTGGCGCTGCGTCCCCGCGCGCTGCGGCTGCGCCCAGCCAACCGCGTGGACGGCGAGGAGCTGTCTGCGGCGGACGGGGCAGCGACGGACTCGGCGTCGCCGGGGCC
>JALZLF010000066.1 GCA_030858865.1 Actinomycetota bacterium
GTCGGCGTGACGAGCGAGTGGTGGACAAAGTGCCTGGCCAGACCGGGTATGGTGCCCGCGGCAGGATTCGAACCTGCGGCCTTCTGCTCCGGAGGCAGACGCTCTATCCCCTGAGCTACGCGGGCAGACGGCGCAGTGTACATGGGACTCCGGCGTCCAAACGAGGGCCAGTTCGCCCACTCAGCGTCGTTGTCCGCCCCTCCCGCCTGGCGCCGGACGGGTGCCGGTTCGGACACCGGCGTCCGCTTGTACACACGACTCCCGACAGCCCGAGACCGCCCGCCGCATCGACCCGGCGGCGCGATGGGTACCATTCAAGGCGCTGTCTGGGGTAGGAGACTGTGTTGGCGCGTGTGATGGCGGTCGATGACGACCATGTGATTCGAGGGCTGCTCGAGGTCAACCTCGAGATGGAAGGCTATGAGGTCATCACCGCCGTGGACGGCAAGGACGCGCTGGCCAAGGTCCGCGAGAACCCGCCGGACCTGATCCTGCTCGACGTCATGATGCCCAATGTCAACGGCTGGCAGGTCGCCGAGACCCTGAAAGGCGACGAGGCCACCCGCGCCATCCCGATCGTGTTCCTGTCCGCACGGGCCATGGAGGGCGACGTGCGACACGGCACGGATCTGGGGGTCGAGTCCTACGTCACCAAGCCCTTCGATCCGATCGACCTGATGGAGCTGGTGGGCCGGCTGCTGGCCGAGCGGGGGCGGTAACCCCGATGCCGCCCGCAGCGTCCAGCGGCCCGGCTGAGCTGACTGTCGCGTTCCGCAAGGCGATGGCCGACGCCGGCCTGCCCGACCGGCAGCCGGCGTTCGAGCGGCCCCGCCAGCGCGTGCACGGTGACTGGGCCACCAACGTGGCGCTGACCTTGGCCAAGCCGGTCGGCCGCCCGCCGCGCGACATCGCGGCGGCCATCGTGCGGCACCTGGCCCTGCCCTCCGACGTCGACCGCGTCGAGATCGCAGGCCCCGGCTTCGTCAACGTCCACCTGTCGCACGCCGCCCTGGAGCAGATCGTGCGTACTGCCGTGCGCCGAGGCTCCGCCTGGGGACGCAGCGCCGTGCGCGGGCAGGGACACCGGGTTCAAGTCGAGTTCGTCTCGGCCAACCCGACAGGCCCGCTGCACATCGGCGCCGGGCGCTGGGCGGCGGTCGGCGACGCCATCGCCAACCTGCTGGACGCCAGCGGCTTCGAGGTGTCGCGGGAGTACTACTTCAACGATGCCGGCACGCAGATGCAGCGCTTCGGCGACAGTGTCCTCGCGGCGATGCGCAACGAGGATCCGCCCGCCGACGGCTACCACGGCGCCTACATCGCCGAGCTGGCGCAAGAGCTGGAGAGCGAGCCCGGCGATGTCGCCGACGCGGCGTACCGACGCATGCTGGAGCGGATCACCGCGACCCTGGAGCGCTTCGGCGTCTCGTTCGACGAGTTCTTCGGCGAACGGACGTTGCACGAGTCGGGAGCCATCGACCGCACGCTCGAGCGCCTGCGTGAGGCCGGGCACGTCTTTGAAGCCGACGGCGCCACGTGGCTGCGGACCACACCGTTCGGCGACGACCGCGACCGCGTGCTGATCCGCGCCAACGGCGAGCCGACCTACTTCGCCGCTGACTGCGCCTACCTGGTTTCCAAGCTGGAGCGAGGCTTCGACCGCTGCATCTACGTGCTCGGCGCCGACCACCACGGCTACGTGCGGCGGTTGCACGCCATCGAGCTGGCGCTGGGAGGCGACGGCGGGCACGTCGAGGTCCTCATCGGCCAGCTGGTGACCTTCCTGCGCAACGGCGAGCCGGTGCGCATGAGCAAGCGCAGCGGCGAGATGGTGTCCCTTGACGACCTCATCGACGAGGTCGGCCCGGACGCGGCGCGCTACACGTTCCTGCGCACCTCCATCGAGCAGGCCCTCGACTTCGACCTCGCCGAGGTCGTCCGCCAGGAGCGCGAGAACCCCGTCTACTACGTGCAGTACTCGCACGCGCGCATCGCCGGCATCATGCGCACCGCCACCGAACGCGGCGTGCAGCCAGGTACCGCGGACGACGCGCTGCTGGAGGGGTTGGTGCATCCCACCGAGGATGAGCTCGTCCGCCGCATCGGCGAGTACCCGGAGGTGGTCGAGTACGCGGCCGGGGAACGCGCGCCTCATCGGGTCGCCCGCTACGCCGAGGAGCTGGCCGAGGCCTTCCACCGCTTCTACACCGAGTGCACCGTGCTCAGCGACGATCCCGAGCTGACCAGGGCCCGCTACTGGCTGTGCGTTGCCACGCGGCAGACCCTCGTCAACGCGCTGGGTCTGCTAGGCGTCAGCGCGCCGCAACGCATGTGACCGTATCGGTCCGGGGGGACATGCCATGAGCACACAACAGACAGCTGATCGCCTGCGGCGGTACCGCCGCACCCTCGAGGGGCTGGTGGGCGTCCCGGCGACCGAGGGCAACCAGGTCGACGTCCTTCGCAACGGCGACGAGATCTTCCCGGCCATGCTGCAGGCGATCAGCGAGGCCACCAGCACCGTGGACATCACCACATACGTCTACTGGACCGGCGACATCGCCAAGCACTTCGCGCGGGCCCTGAGCGAGCGTGCCCGCGACGGCGTCCGAGTCCGGGTGCTGCTCGACGCCGTCGGTGCGTACGCGATGAGCAATGACCTCGGCGAGCAGATGAAGGACGCCGGCTGCCACCTGGAGTGGTTCCGCCCGCCGACGACCTGGAAGGTCTGGGAGACCAACCACCGCACCCACCGCAAGGTGCTGGTCTGCGACGAGGACGTCGCCTTCATCGGTGGCGTCGGCATCGCCAAGGAGTGGGAGGGCAACGCCCGCAACCCCGAGGAGTGGCGCGACACCCACCTGCGGGTGCGCGGGCCGGCGGTGGACGGCTTGCGCGCGGCGTTCGTCGGCAACTGGGCCGAGACCGGTCAAGCGCTGTTCGACGAGACCGATCGCTTCCCTGAGCAGCCGCAGTGCGGGAACTCCTTGGTGCAGGTCGTGCAGTGCCCGTCGCAGACCGGCTGGAGCGAGATGGCCACCGTCTACGGCGGGATGATCTCCATGGCCGAGCAGCACGTGCGCCTGACCAGTGCGTACTTCGTTCCCGACGAGCGCTTCGTGGACCTGCTGTGCCGCGCCGCCCGCCGGGGTGTGGAGATCGAGGTGCTGGTGCCAGGTGAGCACACCGACAAACGGGTCGTGCAGAAGGCCGGCGAGGCGGACTACGAAGCGCTGTTGGAGGCCGGCGTTGTGATCTGGCGCTACGGACCGACCATGCTGCACGCCAAGGTGCTGAGCATCGACGGTCTCGTGGCGACGGTCGGTTCGGCCAACTTCGACACGCGCTCGCTGCGGCAGAACGAAGAAGCCAACCTCGTGCTGTTCGATCCCGACGTAGTCGCCGTCCTGGACCGGCACTTCGCCGAGGACGTCGGGGTCAGCCAGCCCGTCGACCCTGACCGGTGGGCGCAGCGAGGACCGGTGCAGCGCACCGCCGAGGCCGCCACCGAGATCGTCGACGATCAGCTTTGAGCCAGCCCTGGCCGCGCGCCGCCGGCTGGGAGGACGGCTGGCTGGTCTCGGTCGGAGGTGTCGACGTGGTCGACCTGGCCGCGGAGTACGGCACGCCGCTGTAGGTCATGGACCGCGGCGAGCTGCTGGCGCGCCTGCGCGAGTACCGCGAGGCGTTCGGGCCGGATGTGTCGCTGATCTATGCCGCCAAGGCCCTGTGCGTCGTGGGCGTCCTGCAGCTCGTCGCGGGCCAGGGGCTTGGGGTCGACGTCGCCAGCGAGGGTGAGCTGCTGACGGCCGAGCGCGCGGGCGTTGCGATGCGGCGCGTGGTGTTCCACGGCACCAACAAGTCTCGCAACGAGCTGCGCCGCGCCGCGCGCTCGGGGGTCGGCACGATCGTGGCGGACAGCCTCGAGGAGCTTGAGCGGATCGCCGCGGTCGCCGTGGAGGAACGGCGGCAGCTGGCGGTGATGCTGCGGATCACGCCCGGCGTGGCCGCGTCCACCCACACGTTCATCGCCACCGGTCACGATGACGCCAAGTTCGGCTTCAGCCTCTGGCGGGGAGCGGCGGTGCAAGGGATCGACCGGGCGCTGGCCCTGCCGGGCGTGCGTCTGACCGGCCTCCACTGCCACATCGGCAGCCAGATGACCGCGACCGACGACTTCGTCACTGCCGCCAAGGCGATGTGCCGCCTGCTCGGCGAGGTGCGCGACCGTCACGGCGTGGAGCTCGACGAGCTCAACCTCGGCGGCGGGCTCGGCATCGCCTACGGCGTCGACGACCGTATCCCGACGGTCACCGCCTACGCGGATCGGCTGCTCACCACGGTTCGTGACGAGCTGGCGGCGCGCCATCTGGCGATCCCGCGTCTGGCGTTCGAGCCGGGACGCTCGATCGTCGGGCCGGCTGGTTTGACGCTGTACCGCGTCGGCACCGGCAAGCAGGTCGCCGGGTTACGACGTTGGGTCAGCGTCGACGGCGGGATGAGCGACAACCTGCGGCCGGCGCTGTACGGCGCCCGGTACCAGGTGGCCCCGGCCGGCAGGCCGCGACGGGGCGGGACCGCCGAGTTCTCCGTGGCCGGCAAACACTGCGAGACCGGCGACGTCGTGGCCAGCGACGTGCACCTTCCGCACGACTTCGGTGACGGCGACCTGCTGGCCGTGGCCGCCACCGGAGCCTACGGCTATGCGATGTCCAGCAACTACAACCGCCTGCCCCGCCCGGCGATGGTTCTGGCCGGCGACGGCAAGGCGCGCCTGCTGGTGCGCCGGGAGACGTTGGACGACGTGCTGTTCCACGACGTCGCGCTGAGCTGACCGCCCCGGGCACCGTCGAGGAGCCGGCCGGGACCGCGCCCCTACACTGCCTCACCATGAGCCAGCACAGCCTCACGGTCGGCCTGCTGGGCTGTGGAACGGTCGGCAGCGGCGTGGTGCGGCTGCTGGCCGAGCACGCCGACGAGATCGCAGCGCGCCTCGGGTGCCGCCTGCGGGTTGGCCCCGTCGCGGTGCGTCGTTTGTCGCTGGACCGCGCCGTGGACGTGGCGGGACTCACCGACGACCCTGGCGCGGTGGTCGACAATCCAGACGTCGACATCGTGGTCGAGGTCATGGGCGGCATCGAGCCGGCCCGTAGTCTGATCAGCCGGGCGCTGACCGCGGGCAAGAGTGTGGTGACGGCCAACAAGGAGCTGGTGTCCACGCTTGGCCCAGAGCTGTTCGCCCTGGCCGACGCCAAGGGGGTGCGCCTGGAGTACGAAGCGGCGGTGGCGGGCGGCATTCCCATCATCAAGCCGCTGCGCGAGTCGCTGGCCGGTGACCGCGTCCGCCGTGTGCTGGGCATCCTCAACGGCACGACCAACTACGTGTTGACCAAGATGACTGAGGAGGGGATGGAGCTAGGGGAGGCCCTTGCCGAGGCGCAGCGGCTGGGCTTCGCCGAGCGGGACCCCTCGGCCGACATCGAGGGATACGACGCCGCCGCGAAAGCCGCGATCCTCGCCTCGCTGGCCTTCAACGCCGAGATCGTCGCCGGCGACGTCTATCGCGAGGGGATCAGCGGGGTTTCCCCGGTGGACATCGCCCACGCCCGTCGCATGGGCTACGTCATCAAGCTGCTGGCCATCGCCGAGGACCACGAGGGCCACATCGGCGTCCGCGTCCACCCCTCGTTGATCCCGATGTCGCATCCCCTGGCCAGCGTGCGGGATACGTTCAACGCGGTGTTCGTGCAGGCCGACGCCGTCGGTGACCTGATGTTCTACGGCCGCGGCGCCGGCGCGCTACCAAGCGCCAGCGCGGTCATGGGTGATGTCGTGGATGTGGCGCGCACACTGCTGTCTGGGCAACGCCCGGTCAACGGTGCCGTCGCGGCAGCCAAGGTCTTGCGCCCCGTCGACGATCTGATCGTCCAGTACTACGTGCTGCTCGACGTCACCGACGAGGCCGGCGTGCTTGCGGAGGTGGCGACGGCTTTCGGCCACAACCGCGTGTCGATCAAGAGCGTGTGGCAGGACGGCTCGGGCGACCACGCGCAGCTGCTGCTCATCACCCACGCGGCCCGGGAGCGCGACGTTCAGGCGACGCTGCACGATCTGCGCGAGCTCAACCATGTCCGCGCGGTCGCCAGCGTGATGCGGGTTGAAGGCGGCGAGGTCTGACCGACCGTCGCACCCGTTGTGCCCCATAGACTCGTCGGGTGACGCAGACGCGGGCCTCGACCGGACGGCAGTGGCGGGGACTGCTCGCCGAGTACGGCGACCGTTTGCCGATCTCGGACGCCACCCCGCACATCACCTTGCGCGAGGGCGGCACGCCGCTGATTCATTCGCAGTCGCTGTCGGCGGTCACCGGCTGTGACGTGTGGCTGAAGTTCGAGGGCACCAACCCCACCGGGTCGTTCAAGGACCGAGGGATGACGGTGGCCATCTCAAAGGCCGTCGAGGACGGCGCGGAAGCGGTGATCTGCGCATCGACGGGCAACACCTCGGCCTCGGCCGCCGCCTATGCCGCCAAGGCTGGCCTCACCTGTGCCGTGCTGATCCCCAAGGGCAAGATCGCGCTGGGCAAGCTGGCGCAGGCGCTGGTACACGGTGCCGTCGTGATCCAGGTCGACGGCAACTTCGACCTTGCGTTGGACATGTGCCGCACCCTTGACGAGAAGTATCCGGTGCGGCTGGTCAACAGCGTCAACCCCGACCGCATCGCCGGGCAGAAGACCGCGGCCTTCGAGGTCTGCGACTTCCTCGGTCGCGCGCCCGACGTCCACGTGATGCCCGTCGGCAACGCCGGCAACATCACCGCCTACTGGGCCGGGTACCGCGAGTACCACGCCGACGGCGTGACGGACTCCCTACCGGTGATGCGCGGCTTCCAGGCGGCGGGCGCGGCACCGATCGTGCGCGGTGCCGTGGTGGCCGCGCCGTCGACGATCGCGACGGCGATCCGCATCGGCAATCCGGCCTCGTGGACCTCGGCCACGGCGGCGGCGCAGGAGTCGGGCGGCTCGATCCGCGCCGTCACCGACCGCGACATTCTGCAGGCGTATCGACGCGTCGCCCGCGAAGGCGTCTTCTGCGAGATGGCCTCGGCCGCCAGCGTCGCCGGACTGCTGGCGCTGTCACAGGCCGGTGAGCTGCCGGCGGGCTCCAGCGTGGTCTGCGTGCTGACCGGTCACGGTCTCAAGGAGACCGACTGGGCGATCACGGGTGCCGCGGCCCCGCCGGTGATCCCGCCGGACGTCGACATCGCCGCCGAGCTGATGGGGCTGTCGCGGTGACGCCCGAACAGGTCGTGGGCGTGCAGGTGCCAGCCTCCAGCGCCAACCTCGGGCCCGGCTTCGACGCGTTCGCCGTGGCGCTGGACTGCACGCTGGTGGTGCGCACCAGCGACCGAGGCGACCGGCGCGTGCACACCGAGGGTCACGGCGCCGACGAGTTGCCGACCGGCGACGACAATCTGGTGTGGCGAGCGTTGCTGGCCTACTGCGAGCGCTTCGACGTCGCGGTGCCCGACGTCAGTCTGATCGTGCGCAACGCCATCCCACTGGAGCGCGGCCTTGGGTCGTCGGCCGCCGCCGCCGTCGCGGGGGTCGCCCTCGGCCGCGCCGTCACCAGGGCCGGCGGCCGCGACGCGGACCTGATCGAGCTTGCAGCGGGTCTGGAG
>JALZLF010000049.1 GCA_030858865.1 Actinomycetota bacterium
GGCCCTTCCCGAGCGCGGCGCGGTGGCGGTCCTGCCAACCGTCGAGTCGCGCCCGCCGACGGTGCGCTTCGCCGCCGTGTCGCTCGCCGCGGCTGGTGCCGACCCCGTAACCGCGGCGCTCGACGACCTGTCGGGCGAGGATCTGGACGCGTTGGACGAGCTGTTGGCCGATGAGGGCCGCCCGTTGCTGGTCCACGACGGCAAGGTGCTGCTGCACGCCGCGGTGTCCCGGAACTGGCGGGTGACCGGCATCCGCACGGACACCGCACTGGCCGCCTACCTCGTGCAGCCCCAGCAGCGCACCTACGACCTGGAGTCGCTGGCGCTGCAGTACCTCAACAAGCATCTGCGCAGCTCCGCCGAGACGGCCGGGGACGGACAGCTGGCGATGGCCGTCGACGACGGCTGGCAGGACCGTTGCCTGCGCGCGGAGGCCCTGCTGGGACTGGCCGACGTGCTCGACGACGAGCTCGCCGAGCGTGACCAGGGTCCACTGCTGACCGAGCTGGAGCTGCCACTGGTCGGCGTTCTGCGCGGCATGGAGCAGACCGGCATCGCCCTGGACCTGCCGCTGCTCGAGGAGATGGGCGACTCGCTGGCCGACCGGCTGCGCGACCTGCGTTCGCAGATCTACGGCTACGCCGGCGAGGAGTTCAGCCTCGACTCGCCCAAGCAGCTGCAGGTCGTGCTGTTCGACAACCTCGGCCTGCGCAAGACCAAGCGCATCAAGACCGGCTACACGACCGACGCGGCCGCGCTGAACGCCCTGGTCGACGAGCACCCAGTCATCGAGCCGCTGCTGGAGTACCGGGAGGTCTCCAAGCTCAAGGGCACCTACGTGGACGCCCTGCCGCCGCTGGTGCACCCGTCCACCGGCCGCATCCACGCCGAGTTCAATCAGACGGTGGCGGTCACCGGGAGGCTGTCCTCGCAGCAGCCGAACATCCAGAACATCCCGATCCGCTCCCAGCAGGGCCGAGAGATCCGTCGCGCCTTCGTGCCGGGGGAGGGCTACGACTCGTTGCTGCTGGCCGACTACGGCCAGATCGAGCTGCGCGTGATGGCCCACCTGTCGGGCGATGCCGGGCTGCTGGCGGCCTTTCGTTCCGGCGAGGACATCCACGCCACAACGGCGGCGATGGTCTGGAATCTGCCGACCTCGGCGGTGGACAACACCCTGCGCAGCCGCATCAAAGGCATGACCTACGGCTTGGCCTACGGGCTGTCCGCCTTCGGACTGGGCCAGCAGCTGGGCATTCCGCCCGACGAGGCCCGCGAGCTGATGGACGCCTACTTCGCTCGCTTCCCCGGCGTGCGCGACTATTTGGCGGGTGTGGTGGAGCAGGCACGCAAGGACGGGTACACCTCGACCCTGCGCGGGCGGCGGCGATACCTGCCAGATCTGGTCAGCGACAACCGCCAGCGCCGTGACATGGCCGAGCGCATGGCGCTCAACGCGCCCATCCAGGGCACCGCCGCCGACATCATCAAACAAGCGATGGTGGCCGTGCACGCCGAGATGCAGCTGCGTGGCATGGTGTCCCAGCTGCTGTTGCAGGTCCACGACGAGCTGGTGTGCGAGACGGTGGCGGGCGAACGCGACGAGCTGCGCGACCTGCTGGTCGAGCAGATGGCCGGGGTGGTGCAGCTGGCCGTGCCACTGGACGTGGACACGGCCTCGGGTCCGTCATGGGCGGCGGCCGAGAAGCACTGACCGGGGCGCTGTTGAAGTCGAGGCGTCAGCGCGGCCACCACATCGGCAGACGGCGCCACGGGCGCAGCCCTCGGGTGACGCGCCAGCGGCGGAACGCCGCCTCCAACACCGGATCGGCCGCTACGGGCGCGTCGGGTGCGCCGCGTAGCGCCAGCATGACGGCGATGCCGCGCGCTTGTTGCAGCCGGCAGCCGCAGGCGGGGCAGCGGCTCAGGTGAGCGCCGTATGCGTTGCGCTCCTCGGTCGCGAGCCTTCCCTCCAGGTAGGCGGTGGCGGTGACCGCCGCCCAGCCGCAACGGGCCTCGCCGCAGCCGTCCAAGCCCAGATGCTCACCGACGGCGGCTGCCAGCCGTGTGCGCCCTGTGGACAGCAGCGCGACCTCCTCCGCGCGGGTCAGACCCAGCACGTCACACACCTCGCCTGAGTCCCAGCCCTCCACGTCGCGGAACCGCACGGCTTCCCGCGCGGCAAGCGGCAGCGCCGCCAGGGCCTGCTCGATCACACCCCATGACTCGGGCGACCACGCCGGCGACCATGGCAGGTCCTGCCAGCTCCCGGATGGTGGTGGCGGGGGAGAAGAGGCCGTGGAGCGCGGTTGCCGCGGCACCTCGACGGCCACGGCGGCGGTCCGAGCGTCGGTCTGCGTGCCGCGGCAGTGGGTCAGCAGAATGCCGAACAGCCAGGCCCGGAAAGAGGTGTGCCATCGGAACATGTCCAAGCCGCCCAGCGCCGTGACCCACGCCGAGCGCACCAGCCGCCGGGCCTCGCCCTCGTCGGCTCGGTACCAGCGAGCCACCCGCAGCATGGCCGGCCCATGCTGGTCGACCAGACGGCGGAAGGCCCGACCGCTGCCGAGCCGCATGCTCTCGTACAACGCCAGCTCGTCGAGCGCGCGCTGGCCGTCGGTCTGCGTCTCCTGCACGGCGCTGCGACCCACTGCGAGAACTTTCGCCGGCTGCTGCTCCTTGCGTCCAGGCTAATCGGCTCTGAGGAAGCCAACCATGACCGACCCCTGCTTGACACCGGGGTGGTGGGTATCCGCTACCGATTCGGTATCGGATCGCCACCACCCCGGGTTAGGGCGGCCTCGATGGTGGCATCGGTGACGGTCCGGCGGGTAAGGCCGAGCAAGCACAGGACTAGCACCCCGCTGCCGAGGAAGACCGTCCGCAGGCCGAACGCCTCGGCGACCACCCCGCCGAGGGCACCGCCGATCGGGATCGTTCCCCAGGCCAGCAGGCGGTAGGACGCGTTGACCCGGCCCAGGAGCCGGTCGGGGACGATCGTCTGACGCAGGCTCACGGTCACGACGTTCCACAGCACGATGGCGTACCCGCCGAGGGCGAAACCGACCGCGACCACCCACGGGTTGGTCGTCATGGCGGGGACGGCGGCGAATACCGCCCCGCCGGCGATCGAAAGGCGCAGCAGCATCGCTCTGCCCAACCGCTGTTCCACCCGGTCGGCGGTCATCGACCCGGCCAGGCTCCCGATCGCCGAGGTGGTCAACAGCAGGCCGAAGCCCGCCTCGTTCATTCCCAGCGCTGAGCCCTTCCCCACCACGTACAGGACCAGCACCGCGCCGGTGGCCGAGAAGCACAGGTTGCCCACCCCCACCATGACGGCCAGGGTGCGCAGCAGCCGGTGCTGCGACAGGTAGCCGGCGCCCTCGGCGATGTCACGGCGCAGCGTCGTGCGGTCTCCGCCGCGCGCCGGCCGGTAGGAACCTGCCATCAGCGACAGGCCGACGGCGGCCAAGCCGTAGCCGACGGCGCTGGTGGTGAACGCCCAGGCGATGCCGATGCCGGCCAAGAGCCCTCCCAGCGGTGGCCCGACGAACTGGTTGGCGGTCAGCTCCGCGGCGTACAGCCGGCCGTTCGCGCGGCTGAGCGCGCCTTGCGGCACGAGCGCGGGCACGATCGACTGGGCGGAGGTGTCCACCAACGTCTGCGCGACACCGACGCCGAAGGCCGCGGCGTACAGGACCGGCAGGGAGGCAACGTCGGCCAGAACCGCCACGGTCAGCGCCACCATCACCGCCGCCCGAGCGGCATTGGCCAAGGCCATGGTCCGCCGCCGGTCGAGACGGTCGGCCAGCGCCCCCGCCTGCAGGGCGAACAGCAGCCACGGCAGACCGAAGGCCACGGTCACGCCGGCTACCAGCGTGGGGGAGCGGGTGAGCCGCACGGCCAGCAGCGGCAGGGCGGTGAGCAGGACGCCGTCGGCCAGATTCGACAGCGCCGACGCGCTCCACACCCGCCAGAAGGCGGTTCCCAGCTGTTCCCGCACGCCGGCAGTCTGACCTACTGATTGGGAACTGTCAATCACTTGGGCGTACGCTCCTCGAGATGGAACGACGTCCCGCCACGGCCGCGGAGACCAAGGCCCTCGCGCACCCGCTGCGACTGCGGATCCTGCGCTTGTGCCTGGACGAGGCCCTGACGAACAAGCAGCTGGCCGACCGCCTCGGCGTCGATCCGGCAACGCTGCTGCACCACGTCCGAACGCTGGTCCGCACCGAGTTCATCGTCGCGGAGGCGTCGCGCACCGGGGCGCGCGGCGCCAGGGAGAAGCCTTACCGGTCGACGGGGAAGTCCTGGACGCTGGAGGTCGGCCCCGACGAGGCGCTGAGCGGATCGATGGCCAACCTCGACGCCTACCGCGCCGAGTTCATCGAGTCCGGCGCGCCAATCACCTCCACGCGCTTCGCCGCTCGCCTGAGCTCCGACGATCTCGACGAGCTGGCCCGCCGGTTGCTGGAGCTGGCCGACGAGTTCGTTGGGCGCGATGACGCCGACGGCATCCCCGTCGGGTTCCTGTTCGCCGGTCACCGGCGCAGCGCCCCCGCCGCCGACGATGAGTCCTAACCCCCCGTGCTCTGATTCGCGGTCCGCAGGGTGGGCGCGAGATCGCCACGGTCGCCGACCCGTACACCGCCGAGGCCCAGCCATCCCGCCATAGTCCTCAGCTCGGCGGCCAGCTCGCCGGCGACGATGCGCTGGTCGGTGCCCGGCTCGGCGTAGGCGCCAAGGACCAGCAGGCGCCCGCCGGCACGGTCCGCCTTGAGGTCGACGCGAGCGACCAGCCGGTCGCCGAGCAGGAACGGCAGCACGTAATAGCCGTGTTGGCGCCTGGCGGCCGGCACGTAGATCTCGATGCGGTACCGGAATCCGAACAGTCGCTCGGTACGAGCCCGTTCCCACACCACCGGGTCGAACGGCGACAGCAGGGCACGCGCCCGAACCCATCGGGGCAGGACGGCATCGGGGTGCAGGTACGCCGGTTGGGGCCACCCCTGCACCCGCACCTGTCGCAGTCGGCGGTCGGTGACCAGCTCGGCCAGGCGGGGGCGGGCCATGGGCAGCTTGATACGGAAATAGTCGGCGAGGTCGCGAGCCGTGCCCAGCCCGTGCGCCTTGGCCGACTGCACCAGCAGCTCGCGGTGTGCCGCCGCTTCCTCGATCGTGGGGGCCGCCAGCACCTCGGCAGGCAGGACCCGCTCTGGCAGGTCGTAGCGCCGCTCGAAGTTCACCCGTTCGGCGATGGCGACCTGGCCGCTCCAAAACAGCCACTCCAGCGCGTGCTTGGCGTCGCCCCGATCCCACCAGGTGCCGCGCCGGGTTCGGTCCGACCCCTCGAGATCACCCGCACGGACCGGCCCGCGCTCGGCGACCGCCCGCAGAATCCGCTCCACGTAGTCGGGACGGCGGCGGGCCATGCTGGTCATCGAGCCCCACGCCTCGCTCGCCGCGCGCGCCATCCGCCAGCGCAGCAGCGGCTGCAGCGCCACAGGGACCAGCGAGGCCTCGTGCGCCCAGTATTCGAACAGCGCCCTGTCGCGGTACGCGTAGTCGTCGAGCATCGCCTGGGAGTAGGGGCCCAGCCGCGAGTACACGGGCATGTACTGGGCGCGCGCGACGATGTTGACCGAGTCGATCTGCAGCAAGCCGACGCGATCGAGCACCCGCCGCAGGTGGCGGCGGTCCACCCGGCCGCTGGGTGCCGGATCAGTGAAGCCCTGAGCGGCCAGCGCAATGCGCCTGGCCTGTGCCGCCGACAGGTCGGCGCGCCCCGCCACCCGCCCTCCCGCGAGTTGCCGCGTCATCTGGCATGCGCGCGACCACGGCCCCAGCACATCGACTCGCCGACCGCGGACGCTGGGAACAGCGCGGCGGCCTCGACGAATGCGGCGCCGAGGTCGTCGGACCACAGCACCCAGGGACCTTGCCCCCGCCATCCGGCGGTTCGACGTCCGCCCTGCGGCACGAAGACGTTCTTGGTTCCCACCGTCACCGCGACGCTGTTCACCATGCCGGCAGTATGCCTCGCGAGGACGACCCGACCCGCGCGTTGACACCTGCCGCCGCGAACGCGACACTGCGGGTACGCCTGCTGTGCGGGTGAGGTCGGCATGCCTGGATGACGTGCCTGCATCGCGTGCCCTACGCGACGATGCGTTCGCGGCGCCGACCCCCGTCAAGGGCAATCCCGTACCACAGCCTTTGCACGACCGACCAGAAAACCGACGAGACCGGACGACCGTATGACCACCGACGACCCGATCACCACGACGACGAGCACCGACGACGACGCACCACCCGCCGTCCCGACGCTGGCCACAGCTCCACAGACGGAGCGCGACCGTGGCCAGGAGATCATCCTCGAGGAGTTCGGCTCCCTTGAGGAGTTCGAGAAGGCGATGGACGCGACCATCAAAGAGTTCGACGACGGCGACATCGTCGAGGGTGTGGTCGTCAAGGTCGACGCCGACGAGGTGCTGCTGGACATCGGCTACAAGTCCGAGGGGGTCATCCCCTCGCGGGAGCTGTCGATCAAGCACGACGTCAACCCCCATGAGGTCGTCGGGGTTGGTGACGTCATCGAGGCCTTGGTCCTGCAGAAGGAGGACAAGGAGGGCCGGCTGATCCTGTCCAAGAAGCGCGCGCAGTACGAGCGCGCCTGGGGCAAGATCGAGCAGATCTACAGCGACGAGTCGACGGTCACGGGAACGGTCATCGAGGTCGTCAAGGGTGGGCTGATCCTCGACATCGGGTTGCGCGGGTTCCTGCCGGCGTCGCTGGTGGAGATGCGCCGGGTGCGCGACCTGCACCCGTACGTCGGCAAGGAGCTCGAGTGCAAGGTCATCGAGCTGGACAAGAACCGCAACAACGTGGTCCTTTCGCGCCGCAAGTTCCTGGAGGAGACGCAGAGCGAGTTCCGCAAGGAGTTCCTGGAGACCCTGCAGAAGGGGGAGGTACGCAAGGGGACGGTGTCGTCCATCGTCAACTTCGGGGCCTTCGTGGACCTCGGTGGCGTCGACGGCCTCGTGCACGTGTCGGAGCTGTCGTGGAAGCACATCGACCATCCCGGTGAGGTGGTCGAGGTCGGCCACGAGGTGGAGGTCGAGGTCCTCGACGTCGACCTGGACCGCGAGCGCGTCAGCCTGTCGCTGAAGGCCACGCAGGAAGACCCGTGGCGCCAGTTCGCCCGAC
>JALZLF010000080.1 GCA_030858865.1 Actinomycetota bacterium
GGCTCGACGAGCAGCGGCGCGCCTTGATCGCCGAGGGCGACGAGCTGCGAGCCCAGCAGCGCCGACTTGGTCGCGAGGTCGGTGCGGCCGCCCCCGACGACAAGCCAGCGCTGATCGCCCAGGTCCAGCGGGTGTCGAGGCGTCTGGCGGAGCTCGAGCCAGAGCAGGCCGCGGTGCAGCAGCGCTTCGACCAGGCGATGGACCTGCTGCCCAACCTGCCGCACCCACAGGTGCCCGACGGTTCCACCGAGGAGGACGCGGTCGAGGTCGGCCGCTTCGGGCAGCGTCCGTCGTTCGACTTCGCCGTCCGCGACCACGTCGAGATCGGCGAGGCGCTCGGGCTGATCGACATCCCACGCGGGGTCAAGGTCGCCGGCAGCCGCAACGCCTACCTGCTCGGCCAGGCCGTGCTGCTGGAGTTCGCCCTCGTGCGCTACGCCCTGGACCGGGTCGCCGAGCACGGCTTCACGCCGGTCATCCCCCCCGTGCTGTCGCGCGCCGAGGCGCTGTACGGCACCGGCTTCCTGCCAGCCAGCCGGGACATGCTCTACAAGATCGGCGGCGACGACTCCGAGTCCGACCTGTACCTGGTCGGCACCTCAGAGGTACCGCTGGCCGGGCTGCACATGGACGAGATCCTGTCGCGCGACGACCTGCCGCTGCGCTACGCCGGGTTCAGCACCAACTTCCGGCGCGAAGCCGGCACTTACGGCAAGGACACCCGCGGGATCCTGCGCCTGCACCAGTTCGACAAGGTCGAGATGTTCACGTTCACCACGCCCGAGGCCTCCTGGGAGGAGCATGAGCGGCTGCGCGACATCCAGGTCGACATCATGACTGGGCTCGGGTTGCACGGCCGGGTCGTCGACATCGCGGTTGGCGACCTCGGCGCGCCCGCCGCCCGCAAGTACGACCTGGAGGTGTGGCTGCCCGGCCAGCAGGCGTACCGCGAGCTCACCAGCTGCTCGAACTGCACCGACTACCAGGCGCGCCGACTGCGCTGCCGCTACCGGGTCGGCGAGGGCCCAACCGGGATGGTGCACACGCTCAACGGCACCGCCTGCGCGGTGGGCCGCACGATCATCGCGGTGCTGGAGAACCACCAGCGCGCCGACGGAACGGTGGCCGTACCCGCGGCGCTGGTGGGCTACCTGGGCGCCGAGGTCATCGGCTGATGGCCTTGGCTGCCGGCGTCGACCTGGGCGGGACGAAGATCCTCGCCGCGTTGATCGACGACGACCACACCGTGATCGCCGACAAGAAGGTCCCGACCCCTGGTAACGGGCCGGAGTCGGTGGTCGAAGCGATCCGCACAGCCGTCAACGCGCTGCCCGAACGACCCGACACCGTCGGGGTCGGTGCGCCCGGACCCGTGCACGACGGTGTGGTCAAGACGGCACCGAACCTCGCCGGTTGGGACAACCCGGTGCCGTTGGCCGAGCTGCTGTCCAAGGCGCTGGATCGAACGGTGATCGTCGACAACGACGCAACCGTCGGAGCGTTGGGCGAATTCGTCGCCGGTGCCGGGCGGGGCGCCCGCAACCTGCTGGGGGTGTGGGTCGGCACGGGCGTCGGCGGCGGCCTGGTGCTTGAGGGCCGCCCCTACCGTGGCAGCTTCGGAGGCGCCGGCGAGTTCGGGCACATGGTGGTGCGCCAGGGCGGCCAACGGTGCAACTGCGGGCGCCGCGGCTGCCTGGAGGCCTACGCCGGCCGGGCGTCCATGGAACGTGCCGTGCAGATCCTCGTGGCCGCCGGCGCCCAGACCGCCCTGACCCGCATCGCCGCCGAGAAGGGCAAGTCGCACCTGACCTCGTCGGTGTGGAAGCGAGCCCTGTCCGAGGGCGACGCGGTCGCCAACCAGCTGCTCGACGAGGCCGTGTCGGCCGTCAGCATCGGTGTCGCCAACGCCGTCAACCTGCTCGACCTCGACCGCGTGGTGGTCGGCGGTGGCTTCGCCGAAGCGCTCGGCCAGCCGCTGGCCGACCGGATTGCCGACGCCGCCCGGCCCTACTTCCTGGTGGCCGACGCCGACCGCGACGTCGTCGTGGCCGAGCTGGTCGACACCGCCGGCGTCGTGGGAGCCGCAGCCCTGGCTCGGCGAAGCTGAGGCCCGCGCGGCAGGATCCGGGCATGGCGGCGGCGAAGCATGCCCCATGACCATCTCTCGGAGCTCCGCCGCCCGCCTGCTGTCGCTGCTGATCGCCGCGTTCTGCCTCGTCGCGCTGCTGCCGGCGTTGCCCGCGGCCGCGGCCGAGTCCTATGAGGTGCATCACGTCAAGACCGTCGACGGCGCGGTCATCCGTGTCGAGATCCGCCGCGACAAGCGCTTCGACGCCGCCAAGCAGCCGGTGATCCTGACGTATTCGCCGTACAACAGCCTGTCCGAGCCCCAGCCGGCCGACGACTCGGTCGCCGACCGTTACGTGCCGCTCGGCTACGCCCGCGCCGTGGCCGACGTGCTTGGTACCCGCGGGTCGACGGGTTGCTGGGACTACGGCGGGCGCAAGGAGCAGCAGTCGGGTGTTGACGTCGTCAAGTACCTGGCCCGCCAGCCGTGGTCCAGCGGCAAGGTGGCCATGATGGGCGGGTCCTACAACGGCACCACGGCCACGATGGTCGCCGCTCGCGGCACCGACGTGCCGCAGCTCAAGGCCATCATTCCCATCGCCGGAATCAGCCGTTGGTACGGCTACGCCTACGGTAACGGCGCGCGCTACTTCCTCAACTCCCAGGTGCCGACCGACGAGGGCTTCGACACGCCGTTGG
Organism: Actinomycetota bacterium; assembly: GCA_030858865.1. Lineage (GTDB taxonomy): Bacteria > Actinomycetota > Nitriliruptoria > Euzebyales > Egibacteraceae > JACCTL01. Next base: position 2,767 of record JALZLF010000080.1, read on the forward strand.
CGTTCGACGTCGGCTTCGCCAAGACGGTGGCGGTCGACCCGATGGGTCAGGAGTTCGCCGACACCTTGCGCGCCCGCGCCGCCGAGTGCGGTGCCGTCGAGCACACTGACGAGGGCTACAGCCGCAACCCCGACTACGACTCGTTCTGGTTGGAGCGCGACTACCGCAAGGACGCGGCCAAGATCCGCGCCGCCGTGCTCATCGCCCACGGCTGGCAGGACTACAACGTCAAGCAGGAAGAGGGCACCACGCTGTACGAGGCGGTCCGCGAGGACAACCCGGCCACCACCGCCGTGGAAGGCGCCGCCTTCAAGCGCCTGTACCTGGCGCAAGGCTCGCACTCGGGCGGCACGCGCGGGGAGCAATGGCAACCGTTGCTGGACCGCTTCCTGGCCAAGACCCTCAAGGGCGTGAACAACGGCGTGGACCGCGAAGACGAGGTGCTGACCCAGGGTCGCACGTTCGCCGGCCCGCAGGCCACGTTCAAGTCCGAACGCCGGTACCCCGCTCCGGGCACGAAGGCGGCGAACCTGTGGTTGCGCCGCAGCTTCGACACCGACGAGATCCCAGGCGTGACGTTGCCACCGCCGGGCACCAGCGAGAGCGGCGCCCTGTCGCGAAAGCCCAACACCACGACGAAGGAGAACGTCTTCACCTACGTCGACAGCGGTGCCGCCACCGAAGAGGTGTCCACCCGTGACCCGCTCAACGAGTTCGGGCACGGCTACTACTCGCTGTACTACAAGTCGCTGCCGCTGGCCAAGAACACGCGCATCAGCGGCGCGGCGGAGGTCGACGCCTATGTGCGCAACTCGACGGCCGGTCAGCACCTGACGCCGGTCCTGCTCGACGTCGCCCCCGACGGCACGGCCAAGACCGTGGAGCGCGGCTTCCTGCACCTGAGCTATCGCAACGGCCTCGCCGAGTCGCAGCCGTCGGCAAACGAGTGGGTCAACGCCAAGGCGCGGTTGTTGCCGCAGGACTACACCTTCGCCAAGGGCCACCGCATCGCCCTGCTGGTGCAAAGCTCCAACACCGTGTGGGCCGTCCCTGGCGCCGTCGGAACCATGAACGTCGCCAACGGTCGCGTACCCGACGTGACGGCGGTCGGCTCCAAGCTGTCGCTGCCGGTGGTGGGTGGCGAGCTGTCGTTCACTCAGCCCTGAGCCCGCCGCCGGCTGCGGGCATCGGGCAGGTCCCTGGCCCTACAGCCCGTGAC
>JALZLF010000146.1 GCA_030858865.1 Actinomycetota bacterium
TCGGGACGAGGGAGGCTGAGCAGATGGCAACGGCCGCCACAGTCGACGCAGACGATGTGCTGGGGCACGTGCACGCTGCCGGCCGGGATCGGGTGTGCTTCCGCTTCGCTGCTTGAGCGCTCGCGGATGCGGGATTTGCGCAGCCCTGCGGCTCGCAGTCGCAGGACCAGCTCGCGCGACGGCATGGGAACCGCACCAAGGCGCAGCGCTTGGTCGCGGACCGACTCGGGGACGTCGTAGTGGTCGCCCTGGAACCACTCACGGCGCAACCCCAGGCGATCGGCGAAGGCGTGCAGCTCGTCGTAGCCGGCGTCGCTGACAAGGTGCGCCCAGCGCCGGCCGCGCCACCGCCAGACAGCACGGTCGACGAGGATGGCCATGACTCGGCACCATAGCTCCAACAGGAGGGCCGATGGACGCCCGAAGCCGTCGGCAGCAGGGCAGATGAACGATGCGCAGCGGTGGTCGCAGACGATGACGGCACTGGGCGTGACCCATGATTCCACCGCGGCTCTGACCGACCTCCGCCGCCGGCACGACGAGCCGCAGCGGCGCTATCACACCATCGATCACGTGCGCTGGGTGCTGACCAGCTCGCGGTGGCTGCACGAGTCCGGCGAGGCGGTCGAAGACCCCGGCGCGCTGATGGCGGCAGCATGGTTCCACGACGCGGTCTACCAGCCGGGTGCGACGGACAACGAAGCCCGCAGCGCGTCGCTCGCAGACGCCGTGCTGGCCCGACTCGGGGTCGCCGAGGATCGCCGCCGCCGCGTGGTCGATCTGGTGCTGGCGACCGTTGACCACGTCGCCGAGGCTGGTGATGCCGCGGTCCTCGTCGACGCGGACCTGGCGATCCTGGCCGCTGCCGAGCAGGCCTACAGCGCCTATGCCGCGGCCGTCCGGGCCGAGTACGCCTTCCTGCCAGCACCGCAGTTCGACGCGGGCCGCGCCGAGTTCATCGCGAGGATGCTGGCACGTCGCCGGATCTTCGCCACGGCGACGGCGCGTGGGCGGTGGGAGGCCAGGGCCCGCCATAACCTCGGCGCGGAGCTGGCACGCCTCCAGCAACCCTCGGGGCGCTGAGTCCTCATGCAGCGAAGCGGTAGGACACATGGACGGTGGTGCAGCGTCGCTGCCTCGGTGACACTGTGTGCCCGGCACGGCGAGCGTTGGGTCCGGCGGAGCCGGCGGGCGGGAAACTCCGACGAGGGACGGGATGGCTGACCAGGGAGCGCGGGCGGCAGCGACCGCTCCGGCGCGCGCCCCCATCTCCTCCGGTGGGTCGGGTGCCAGGCTCGCGCGGTCGCTGCGCATCGAGCGGGTGATGCAGCGGATCCGCGTCGTGGCGGTCGTCTTCGGGATCGTGCAGGTGGTCACCTACTACCTGCCCTACCCTCCCGGCATCCTGGTCGCGGCCTTCGCGCTGCTTGGCCTACTCTCCGTCGGCACGGCCGCCGTGCAGCTGGCCTCACGGCGGATCACCTCACTGCGCGCAATGCGCCTGCTCGGCGCCTGCTCGCTGCTGCTGGACATCGTCGTGGTGACGGGACTGGTGTTCGTCTACACCTTCGACCCCGACACGGCGATCTGGGCGCTGCTGTACGTCCTGCCGCTGGAGGGGGCCATCCGCTTCGGGCTGCGCGGGGCGCTGCTGACCATGGCCACCGTCGCGGTGGTCTACGCCGTTCGGGAGATGTTCGGGGCAGCCGCCTACGGCAACGCCGTGCTGGTGACTTCCATCTCGTTTCGGATGGGCGTCGGCTTCATCATCGCCGCGGTAGCGGGCGCGATGGCATCCAGCCTGGTAACGGAGCGGGACCAGGTCGAGCGGGCTAGAGCCGAGCTGGAGGTCTACGCCACCGAGCTGGCCGCAGCCAACGCGGAGCTGCAGGCAGCCAACGAGGTCACCCAGGACTTTCTGGCCATGACCAACCATGAGCTGCGAACACCCCTGACCACGATCATGGGCTACACCTCGCTGCTGTCGGATCGCTGGGACGCGCTGCCCGACGACAGCCGTCGCCGGTTCGTGGGGATGATCGAGCGTCAGAGCAGCCGGCTGCACAGCCTGGTGCAGGACCTGCTGACGCTGTCCTCGGCCCGCGCCGGCAAGCTGGCCATGGTGCTGAAGCCAGTGGAGCTCGCTCCCGCGGTGGATGACGCGATCGCCAACAACGGCCCAGCGGCCGCCGACGTGCGCAACGCCTGCCCCAAGGGGCTGTGGGTGACGGCCGACAGCGATCGGCTCTGCCAGATCCTGGTCAACTACGTGTCCAACGCGCTGCGGTACGGAACGCCGCCGGTCTCGGTCGCCGCGACCGTCGAGCAGGGCTGGGTCCAGGTTCGTGTGGAAGATGTCGGTACCGGAGTCGCCGAGGAGTTCATTCCCCACCTGTTCGAGAAGTTCGCGCGCAGCGGCCGCGCCAAGGCACGGCACGTCGACGGCACCGGTCTCGGCTTGGCCATCGTCCGTCAGCTGGCGCGGGCGCAGGGTGGGGACGCCTGGTACGAGCCCAACGTGCCCAACGGAAGCCGCTTCTGCCTGCGCCTGGCCCTCGCGCAGACCCCCGACAGGCCGTAGCGCGATGGCGGGAGTGGTACTGGACGGCGTCAGTCGCGTGCACCCCGACGGCACCCGGGCGCTGTGGCAGCTCGATCTGGCGGTCGCCGACGGCGAGGTGATGGTGCTCACCGGACCGTCGGGCTGCGGGAAGACCACCACGCTGCGGGTGATCGCCGGGCTCGAGCCGGCCAGCGCCGGCACCGTCACGATCGGCGATGACGTCGTCAACGAGCTGCCGACCCGTGATCGCGACGTCGCCCTGGTTACCCAGCAGCACACGCTCTACCCGCATATGACCGTGGGCGACAACCTGCGGTTCGCGCTGCGGATGTCGGGGACGCCACGCCAGGAAACCGAACAGCGGATCACTGCCGAGTCGCGGGTGCTTGGCATCGACCGGCTGCTAGACCGCCTGCCAAGGGTGCTGTCGGCCGGGCACCGCCAAAGCGCCGCCCTCGGCAGGGCGACGGCTCGCCTGCCCCGGGTCTTCCTGCTCGACGAGCCGCTGTCGGCGCTCGACGCCGGCGAGCGGGTCCGAGTGCGCGCCGAGCTGCACCGCTACGTCAAGACCGCCGGTGTCACGACCCTGTACGTCGCCAATGACCAGGCCGAGGTGATGTCGCTGGCCGATCGGGTGGCGGTGCTGCGCGACGGAGTGTTGCAACAGGTGGGGACACCACAGGAGGTCCTCGACCGTCCCGTCAACCAGTTCGTCGCGGGCTTCGCCGGGTTGGACGGCATGGGGTTCGTGCCCGCACGGCTTGAGCAGTCCGCCGGCCTGGCGTGGTTTCTGGTGGCCGGTCGCCGGCTGCGGGTGCCCGGAGGGCTGCCTGGCGCGCTGCGGAGTCACGTGGGGCTGCCAGTGATCTTGGGACTGCGTCCGCACCAGCTCGGGGATGCGACGGCCGCGCCAGGGCATCCGATCGACGAACGACTGCCGGCAACCGTCCGGCGGATCGAGCGGCTGGGTCCCTACGACCAGGTGGTGACCGAGGTAGCCGGGGCACAGGTCGGCGCCCGCTTCGCTCCGGGCACAGCCCCCGGGCCGGGCAGCGCGGTGGAGCTGACCGTGCAGGCCCGGCTGGTGCAGGTCTTCGATCCCGTCACGGCCACGGCGCTGTGGCACGGCCGGGATTGACGATGACCACCGCGCGATGCGACGACCAGCACGCATGACCGACGCCGCTGACGGCGTCGAGGTCCAGCTCGCCACAGCGGACGACCGGTGCTTCCTCGGACAGATGCTCGAGGAAGCCGCCGGGTGGGATCCACAACGCCCCCGTCTCACCCCGGCGCAGGTACTCGCCGATCCGCAGCTGGCGCACTACGTGCACGGATGGGGCAGACCGGAGGATCTCGGCGTCATCGCCGAGGTCGGCGGCCGGCCGGTCGGGGCCGTGTGGATCCGTCGCTTTCCGGCCGACGACCCCGGCTATGGCTTCGTCGCCGAGGACGTGCCCGAGCTGTCGATCGCCGTGCTGGCCGGATGGCGAGGCCGCGGAGTCGGGTCGCGCCTGCTGGAGACCGTGGCGGCGGCAGCGGCCAGTCGCGGGGTCGGCGCCATCTCCCTTAGCGTGGAGACGACCAATCCCGCCCGGGCCCTGTACGCCTCCCACGGCTTTCGCGAAGTCAGCCGGGCTGCCGGGGCGCTGACCATGTGCGCGACGTCGGTGCGTAGTGGGGGGCGGCAGCGGGAAGGTAGTACTCACCAGCGAAAGGGATGGCTTCATGGGCCTCATCTCCGGCATCGTCAAGCTCAGCTTGCTCAAGCGCCTGTTCGAGGCGTTCAAGGGCAGGCGACGATCCTCCGGCGGGACGTCGCGCAGGGTGTGACGCGGGTTCGGTCTTCACGCATCCGACGTCACGGGGTCGCTGTCCGGTAAGCGGCCGGCTACACACCCCTCCTTGACTGTGTTCCGGCACTGGTGACCGCCGGTGCTCGGACCAGCAAAGGAGCCCTCCGGATGCGCCCTCGTACGCTGAACATGCTGGTGATGGCTGCTGTCGTCATCTTGTCGCTGTCGACCGTCGCCTCGGCCCAGCCGGCGCGTCGGGTTGGCCACCCACCGCGACCGAAGGACGCCTCGTTGCTCGTGATCGGCCACCGTGGAGCCAGCGGTTACCGTCCCGAGCACACCATGGCCGCGTACAAGCTGGCCATCCGGCTGGGTGCCGACTACATCGAGCCCGATCTCGTGTCAACCAAGGACGGCTTCCTCGTCGCCCGCCACGAGAACGAGATCGGCTCCACGACCGACGTCGCCCAGCATCCGGAGTTTGCCGACCGGCGGACCACCAAGGTGATCGACGGCAATCCGCTGACCGGCTGGTTCACCGAGGACTTCTCGCTCGCCGAGCTGCGTACGCTGCGCGCGAAGGAACGCATTCCGGAGCTCCGCCAGCACAACACCCTCTACGACGGCCGCGAGATGATCCCGACGTTTCAGCAGGTCATCAACCTTGCCAAGCGGGCCTCACGCGGCCGAGGCCGGACCATCGGCATCTATCCGGAGACCAAGCACCCCACCTACTTCGACAGCATCGGTCTGTCGTTGGAGGAGCCCCTGGTGCGCGCGCTGCGCCGCAACGGTCTGGACCGGCGGAAGGCGGCGGTGTTCGTGCAGTCGTTCGAGACGGCCAACCTCCGTCAGCTCGACAAGATCATCAAGGTGCCGTTGGTGCAGCTCATCGCTGGCAGTGGCGCGCCGTATGACCGTGTCGCGGCCGGCAGCGACCAGACTTACGACGACCTCGTGACAGCGGCTGGACTGCGCCGCGTTGCCGCCTACGCCGATGGGATCGGACCCGACAAGAACCGCGTCATCCCCCGCGATGCGGGCGGCTTCCTGCAGGAGCCGACGTCGCTGGTGGACGACGCGCATGCCGCCGGACTGTTGGTGCACCCCTACACGTTCCGCAACGAGAACGTCTTCCTGCCGGCCGAATACCGCAGCGCGGGCGCCGCCGACGACTACGGGGACGCGTTCGCCGAGTACCAACGGTTCCTCGAGGTTGGCGTCGATGGCGTCTTCAGCGACAACCCGGACACCGCCGTGGAGGCTCGAAGAGCCTTCAGCGGCTGACGTGGGGTGTCAGCGGACCCGAGGTGGCGGCTGGGCGGTGTGGCGCAGCCACAGCTCCGTGGGAACCCGATCGAAGCCAAGGCTGTCGGTGGCCCGCTCCAGTGGCTGCGCCGCGCGGGACCGGATCTCGTTGACATCGGCGTCAGATCGCAGGTCCAAGGCCGCGCGCAGGCGAACGGGTGTGCCGTCGGTCAGCAGCTGCACCCGGCTTCCGACCACACCGGGCAGTCGGGCCAGGTCCTGTTCCACCGCCCGGGCAACCGCGCGGGCCT
>JALZLF010000160.1 GCA_030858865.1 Actinomycetota bacterium
GGCAGGGACGTCAGCGGACCGCCTTCGGCGCCGGTCTCGCCAGCGGGTGCGGTCGCGCAGGCAGCGACGGTCGCGAGCACCGCCGCGAGCACGATCGGCCGCTCGAACGCCCGACGGCGACGTTGGCCGCGGCTCCGGGCTGTACATGACGAAGAACGCCGGCAGGTCGTGGCGCCGTGTCGGGTCGGCATACGGCCTGCCATCCCGCTCGGCCGACATCGGCCGCATGGCGGTCGCCGTTGCGCCCTCCAACCCACGGCGTGTCTACGTCACGGCGATCGGCACGGGCGGCCGCTACGACGAGTTCTACGTCTCCAACGACCGGGGGCGCAGCTTCTCGACCATCGACGAGTCGCCGCTCATCGGCCAGTCGCAGGCCACCTTCGGCTGGTGGTTCGGCAAGATCTTCGTCGACCCCGCAGATCACGAGCACCTGTTCATCCCTGGCGTGCCGCTCGTCGAGTCCCGTGACGGCGGCGCCACCGCCTTCGTCGACGTGGCGATGCACGTCGACCACCACGCCATGGCCTGGGACCCGAAGTCGCCGGGGACCGTCTATGTGGGCAACGACGGAGGGATGTACCGCTCGGAGTTCAACGAGCAGGTCGGCACCTACCGTCCTTCGCGGCACATGCCGTGGACCCAGCACTACACCCTCGACGTCGGCAGGCAGGACCCGACCCGGGTCGTGACCGGACTGCAGGACCAAGGCTGCATCCGCTCGTACGGCGAGTTCGGCACTCCAACCCTGACACCTGGAACAGCTACGGCTGCGGGGACGGGCTGGAGACGCTGATCAACCCGCTGAACCAGAACATCGTGTACGGCTGCTCGCAGTACGGCTTCTGTGACCGCTCCGACGACGCCGGCCGCACGAGCACGCCCATAGGACAGACCCATTCGGCGTCGGGACGGCGCAACTGGCTGACGCCGCTGGAGTTCGACCCGAATGACCCGTCGATCATGTACTACGCCGGCAACGTGGTGGACCGCTCGACCGACGGCGGGCGGAGCTGGACCCAGATCAGCCCCGACCTGACCCGCGGCGTCGACGAGGATCCCGACTACCCGTTCGGGACCATCACAGCCGTCGCGCCGGCCAAGAGCGACCCGGACGTCCTCTACGTCGGCACCGACGACGGACGGCTGTGGACGACGAAGAATCTCGGTCGGGACTGGATCGAGATCACCGACCCGGTGCTGCCAAACATCTACGTGACGCGCACCGCGGTCGCGCCCTGGAACGCCGACGTCGCCTACGTCACCTACTCGGGCTTCCGTCAGGGCAGTGACGAGCAGCATGTGTTCCGCACCCGCGACGGCGGCGAGACGTGGACCGACATCTCCAGCAACCTGCCAGCGGCGCCGGCCAACGACCTGCTGGTGGCCAGGGGCGGCAGGCTCGTCGTCGCACAGGACGTCGGGGTCTACCTCAGCCGCAACGGTGGCCGCCGGTGGCTGCGCCTCGGCGAAGGGCTGCCGCTGGCTCCAGTGCTGGACATCACCTACCACCGGCGCAGCGACACGATCACCGCGGCGACCTTCGGCCGCGGCGTTCACCGCGTCGACCTTCCCGGCGGTGGCCGTTAGGCGCGGCCGGGCCGAGCGGGTTAGCGTGAGGTACGCCCGCGGACTCGAGGCTGCGCGCACCTTCGGCGACGGCGGGAGGCCACGGGCTCACGCGCCGGCCATGCTGGTGGTATGACAGCCGTGCATCGGCCCGCGGCACTTCGGGCATCCGCCAGTCAACGATCCATGACGACCAACGCCGCCCCCAGCAGTCATCGCCGCTCTGTCGCCGCGCTGTTCGCCGGCGTCGCGCTGATGAGCGCGGTGATGATCGGCGCCAGCGCGGTCAGCTCGCTGGTGGCAGCCGAGGCCGCCGGCCCCGCCTGGGGCGGAGTGCCCAACGCGGCGGCGGTGCTGGGGACCGCGCTGGGGGCGCTCGCACTCGGCGCAATCATGGCCCGGCGAGGCCGCCGCGCCGGCCTGGTGGTGGGCTACGCCTCGGCTGTGGCGGGCGCCCTGCTGGGTGTCGTGGCGGTGCTCTGGGAAGTGCTGCCGCTGCTGCTGGGCGCGATGCTCATGCTCGGCGTCGGCAACGGCAGCGCGCAGCTGTCGCGCTACGCCGCGGCCGACCTGTATCCGGCGCGGCGCCGTGGCTTCGCGCTGGGCCTGCTGGTCTGGGCGGGAACAGTCGGTGCGGTCATCGGACCCAACCTCCTGGGTCCGGCGGGTACCCGGGCGACAGCCTTCGCGCTGCCGCCGGCGACGGGCGTCTTTGTTCTGGCGTTCATCGGCACCGCGGGGGCATTGGGCGCGGTCGTCGCGATGCCGCGACTCCGCCCGGCGACCCGGACGTTCGCAGCCGGTGGTCTCTCACCGACGATGCTGGCGCTGCTGCGACTCCCCAGCGTCAAGCTCGGGCTGGCGGCGATGGTCACGGCTCAGCTGGTGATGGTGGCGGTGATGACCGCGACGCCGCTGCACATCCACCACGAGGGCCACGGCTTGGAAACCGTCGGCCTGGTCCTGAGCGCGCACACCCTGGGGATGTTCGCGTTGGCGCCGCTTTCAGGGCGACTCACCGACCGGTTCGGCAGCTCCGCGGTGATCATCGGGGGCCTGGCCACGCTGGCGGCGGCCACGGCCCTCGCCTTCGTGGCTCCGACCGCCGACGGCGCCGTGCTGGCCGTCGCGTTGTTCCTGCTCGGCTACGGCTGGAACCTCAACCTGGTGGCCGGCAGCGCGTTGCTGACCGGCGCGGTGGCGACTACCGAACAGGCCCGGCTGCAAGGCTCGGTCGAAGCGCTGGTGTGGGGCACCTCGGCGGCGGCGAGCGCGGCGTCCGGCCCGGTGTTCGCCGCCGGAGGTTATTCGCTGCTCGCGCTGTTGGCCGGTGCCCTCCTGGTCGTGCCGGCAGTCGTGCGCGTTCGCCTGCACGGCCACTTCCAGTCAGCCATCACGGAACCGGGCCCTGTAGGAGGACGCTGACAGATCGCGGCTTGCGTGTCGGCAGCCGCACGTCACGAGAAGGTTTCCCATGGCCCGCAACAGACGACTGGCGACGACCGGCGCCGGTCAGGCCTTCTGACGCTCCCGCAGGGCGCGCTGCACCTGGCGCTGGGCGTCCTTGCGGGCCAGGTCGGCGCGCTTGTCGTGCGTCGCCTTGCCTTGGCCGAGCCCGATCAGCAGCTTGGCCCTGCCGTCCTTCCAGTACAGCCGCAGCGGCACGAGGGTGCGGCCCTGCTCCTGGGTGAACTTGGCCATCTCGTCGATCTCGCGCCGGTGCAACAGCAGCTTTCGCTGGCGTGTCGGGTCATGGTTGGCGCGGTTGCCGAAGGCGTACTCGGGGATGTCGGCCTGCGCCAACCACACCTCGCCGCGGCGCACGGTGGCGAACGCCAGCGCGATCGACGCCTTGCCGGCGCGCAGGGACTTCACCTCGGTGCCCGTCAGCGCGATCCCCGCCTCGAACGTCTCGCTGATGTCGTAGTCGTAGCGAGCGCGACGGTTCACCGCGATCGTGTCCTCGCCCTTCTTGCGCCCCATGACGGCACGTTACCCGGCGGCGGTTACCCGCCGTTCGCACGGGCGACGGCGGCTTGCAGCGTGCGCTGTGCGGCCGCGAGCTGGGCGTCCTCGCCGCGGACCACCTGGTCGGGCTGCACGCCGACGCCCTCGATCGAGTCGCCCGATGGCGTGAAGTACTCGGCGGTGGTGAACTTCACGCCCCCACCGTTGTCCAGCGTCTGGATGGTCTGCACCGTGCCCTTGCCGAAGGTGGACGTGCCGACGATGTCGCCGCGACCGCTGTCCTGGACGGCGCCGGCCACGATCTCACTGGCACTGGCCGACCCCTTGTCGACGACGACGACCACCGGCAGCTGCGCCAACGCGTCCCCACGAGCGGGATAGGTGCGCCGCTCTGCGTCGCGCTCCTGCACGCTCACGATCGGCCCGTCCTCGATGAAGATGCTGGCCACCGAGATGGCCTCGGGCAGCAGTCCCCCTGGGTTGCCGCGAAGGTCGAGCACGATGCCGCTGGCGCCCTCGGCAACCAGCTGCTCGACCTCGCGGCGCACGGCATCACCCACACCCCCGGTGAACTGCAGCAACCGAACATAGCCGGTACCGTCCTCGAGCTGCCGGGCTTCGATGTTGGGCGCGTCGATCTGCCGTCGTGTCAACGTCACCTCGTGGCGCCCCCGCGGGCCACCGGCCAAACCCAGCGTGACGTCGGTGCCGGCCTCGCCTTTGACGCGTTCGACGATCACGTTGATCGGCTTGTCGCTCACGTCGCTGCCGTCCACGCTGACGATGCGCTCACCTTCGGTGATGCCCGCTTCCGCAGCGGGCGTGCCGTCGAGCACCGAGACGATGCGCACGCCTTGGGGACCTTCCTCCAGGACAAGGCCCACCCCTGAGAACTCGCCGTCCAGCGCGTCGCTGAACTCGGCGAACTCGTCAGAGTCGAAGTACTGCGCATACGGGTCGTCCAGCGCCCGCAGCATCCCGTCGACGGCACCGTCGACCAGCTTGTCGTCGTCTGGTGCCTTGACGGCGTCGGCGTCGAGTTGCTCCAGGACCTCGCCGACGACGCCGAGGCGACGGCCGCTGTCGGCGGACACCGCCGCGGATGCGCCGTCCGCGTCGGCCAGCCCGCGTGAATAGGCTGCCTGGGCCACGCCGGCGACGAACACCAGGGCGCAGGCCGTCGCGGTGATGCGAGTCAGCATGAGGCAAAGCCTGCCACGCCCGAGTGGTCGCGGCCGCTGGTGCCGCCGAACTTGGCCAGACCTTGGCTGGCTCTTTGCCCGCCGCGGTCGCCTCCGCCCGCGGCGACGACGGCTACAGGTAGCCCATGGGATCGACCGGTGTGCCGTTGACGCGCACCTCGAAGTGCAGGTGCGGGCCGGTCGAGTAGCCCGTCGAGCCGACGTAGCCGATCGTCTGGCCGCGCTGGACCGCCTGACCAGTTCCCACCGCGACGCTGGACTGGTGGGCGTACAGCGTCGCGATACCGCCACCGTGGTCGAGGACGACGACGTTGCCGTAGCCGCTCATGGTGCCTGCCGACACCACGGTGCCGCTGGCGGCCGCCGAGATCGGGGAGCCATAGGCGGCCCCGATGTCGATGCCGGCATGCAGACGGCCGGTTCCGAAGATCGGATGCGTGCGCCAACCGAAGTCACTGGTCTTGACGCCGTCAGCGGGCCACAGAAACCCTGAAGACGAAGTCGAGAGCGGGCGTGTCCGGGTCGCCTGCTCTGCCTCGCGCCGGGAGGCTTCCTGGCGCGCCTCTCGGCGGGCCGTGCGTCGCGCCGCCCGCTGCGCGCGGCGCCGGAGCTCGGCTTCCAGCTGTGCGCTTTCCACCCGTAGCTGCTCGACCATCGCGACGTACGTGCGCCGATCACCTTCCAGCTGCTCGACGGTATCCTTGTGGGTCTTGACCTGTTCGGCGACCTGTGCCGCCACCGCCTCGCGCCGGGCGACGACAGCCGCGACCGTGTTGCGTTCCCGAACGGCGGCCATGCGCTGGCGAGTGCGCTCGGCCCGCAGGCGTTGCAACGCGACGGCGGTCCGCTGCACCTGCCGCTCGAGGCTGGCGATGGCGACGACCTGCTCGTTGTCGTGCTGCAGAACCGCGCGCGCATACTGCACGCCTCTGGAGAACTCCTCGACGCTCTCCATGTCGAACACCAGCCCCGCGTACGCCCCTGAGCCGCCGTACATGTACGAGGCGCGAGTTCGAGAGGCGAAGTCGTCCTGGCGGGCGGCCAACCGCCGGTGGGTGCGGTCCAAGCGGTCCCGTGTCGCCAGAAGTCTGGTGGTCGTGCGCTGCAGCGCGGCCACCGCGTCATCCAGGACTCCCTGCGCAACGCCAAGCTCGGCGTTGAGGGCCGCCAGCTCACGATCCAGCGCCGCACGCCGGGTGTCGAGCACTTGCAGATCGACCAGTTCGGCACGTTTGCGCTGCGCGACTTCGCGCAGGCCGGTACGGGCATTCTCGAGGCGATCCTTAACTTCTCCGAGCCGGTCGTGGGGGGGGGCGGCCGAAGCTGGGGCGACGGGATACAACAAGCTGGCAAGGCAAGCGACGAAGAGCAACCGCACGAGCAAAGACCGCCGCCGCTGACTCATTCGAGCAACCCTAGACGTGATATCGCGCAGTAGCCAGCTTTTGTCAGCACGACGCGTCCCGGATGGGTGTCGCAACAGGAGTGCACCGGATGGTCGTTCACACATCAAGGAACCGTCGCAGTGACAGAAACGCCGCCACCGCAGCCAGGCCGGCGCCCAGCAGCACGAGCACCGGGATGACACGCCACACATCGGCGGCGGTGATGAACGGGATGAAGTTGACCTCGCCCTTCAACCGGCTGACCAGCGTGGCCTCGCCGAGCCACAGCAAGCCACCCGCGGCCAGCGCACCCGCGATGCCGGCGGCGATGCCCTCCAGGATGAAGGGCAGTCGGATGTACCAATTGGTCGCACCCACCAGCTTCATGATTCCGGTCTGTTCGCGTCGGGCAAACGCGGTGATCCGAATTGTGTTGGAGATCAGCGCAGCGGCGGCGAACAGCTGCAGCAACGCGATCGCCACGGCGCCGTTGCGCAACGCGTTCATGATGCGGAAGAACTTGTCGAGCACCTCGCGCTGGTCGACGACCTCTTCGACGCCGGGATAGGCCTGAAACTGAGAGGCCACGATTTCGAACTGCTGGGGATCGTCCAACTTGACGCGAAAGGAGGCAGGAAGGATCTCGGGCGTGACCGATTCCAGGATGGTCTCGTCGCCGGCGAAGATCTCCTGAACGTCGCGGTAGGCCTGCTCTTTGGAGACGTAGATGATCTCTTGCACCAGGCCCGTGTCGCTCAGGTCCCGTTCCAGAGAAGTCCGCTGCTCGGCGGAGATGCTGTCGAGCAAGAAGATCGAGATCTCGACCTCGCCGTACAGGACACGTTGAGCCTTGTCGACCTGGAGCTGCACCAGCATGCCGGCACCGAGCAGCGCGAGGCTGACGGTCACGGTGACGACCGTCGCCAACGTCATCATCAGGTTGCGGCGCAGGCCGATGGCTACCTCATTGGCCAGGTAGCGCCACCTAGCCCCCATAGCCGTACACCCCGCGCGTCTGATCGCGAACGAGGGCGCCGTCGTCCAGCTCGATCACGCGCCGGCGCATCGAATCCACGATGTGCTGGTCGTGCGTGGCCATGACCAGCGTCGTCCCGGTGCGGTTGATGCGGTCCAGCAACTTCATGATCCCCACGCTGGTGGTGGGATCCAGGTTCCCTGTGGGCTCGTCGCACAGCAGGATCCGAGGGCGGTTGACGAACGCCCTGGCGACGGACACCCGCTGCTGCTCGCCGCCGGACAGCTCTCCCGGATACGCCTTGGCCTTGTGGCGCAGCCCCACCAGTTCCAACACCTCGGGGACCGTACGCACGATCGTCTGGCGGGGCTTGCCGATGACTTCCAGCGCGAAGCCGACGTTCTCCGTGACGGTCTTGTTCTCCAGCAGCTTGAAGTCCTGGAAGACGCAGCCGAGGTCTCGTCGCAGCGACGGCACCCGCCACGACTTCATCCCGTTGAGGCGGTTGCCGGCAACGTAGACCTCGCCGCGGTCGGGGTCCTCGTCTTTGAGCAGCAGCTTGATGAAGGTGCTCTTGCCAGATCCCGACGCGCCGACGAGGAACACGAACTCTCCCTTGGTGATCTCCAGTGAGATGTCCCGAAGGGCGACGACGTTGTTCTTGTACGTCTTGGTGACGCTGTCGAGTCGGATCACGTTCGCCTCTCTTGCGAGTCCGGCGATGCCGCGGCGGGTCGGCAACGGCGATCCTGCACGGTCGCCGGTCGCCTGACCTCACAAGGCAACGCCCGCGTTGCAACGCGGGCGTGGTCGCCAGCAGCCTAGCAGCCCCCCGGTGCTTGGGCTACTGACGACCCTTGGGTTGTGTCGGCTGCCAAGCCGGCGCCTTTAGCCGCACTCCCCCGCCCCGTCGGCGGCTCGGCACCGCACGACCGTGGCTCGCCAGCGATCTTGGCGCGACTGGTATGCTGCGGCCACCTCGTCGCCCACCGCCTCGGCGCGGTCGGCGTCGACCAGCGCGACCACCGCACCGCCGAAGCCGGCGCCCGTCATCCGCGCCGCCACCGCCCCCGCCTGGCAACACAGGTCCACCAGCAGGTCAGTCTCGGGCACCGTTACCTCGTAGCGGTCACGCAGGCTGGCGTGGCTGTCCGCGAACAGCTGTCCCAGCGCGGTGCGGTCGACCGGGTCGCGCGCGAGCGCGGTGGCAGCCGCGGCCACTCTGGCGTTCTCCGTCACGACATGGCGCAGGCGCGCGGCGGCCACCTCGTCCAGGTCCGCGGCGGCGACCAGCGCAGCGAGCTGTTCGGAGGCCACCTCGGCGGGCGAGTGTCCCTGCAACGCCACCACGCCCCGCTCCAGTTCGGCGCGCCGGGTGGCGTATCCGGACGACTCCAGGCGTCGTTGCACACCGGAGTTCAACACCACCATCGTCAGGTCGGGCGGCAGCGGGACCATGCGGTGCTCCAGCGTGCCGCAATGCAGCAGCACCGCGGCGTCGGCACGGCCCAGCACCGAGGCGGCTTGGTCCATCAGGCCACACGGCACGCCGACGGCGCGCTGCTCGGCGCGCTGCGCCGCCTGCGCCAGATCCAACGGCGGCAGCGGGAAGTCGGCGACCGCGCACAGGGCCGTGGCCACCACGACCTCCAGCGCCGCCGAGGAC
>JALZLF010000161.1 GCA_030858865.1 Actinomycetota bacterium
GCGCTGGCCGGCATGGCCGCCTCGCCCCTTGCCGGCGGCTCCGGCTCTCCGCGACCCGCCGCGGCCGAGGCCGCCGCAGCCAACGCCGCCACGCTGCTGGCCAGCCGGGAGGACGAGTGGCCGCTGCGCTACACCGTCACCGTCAGCGTGCAGCCGCGCATCACGCTGGTGGTCGCGGTCACCGGTGGCGTTCGGGCCGAGGCCGTGGCAGCTGTCCGGCCTGTCTCGGGCACCGCGCGAGGCCGATGGGGCCGCTGACCGGTGGTTCGTCATCCCGCCCGCTCGGCCAGCACCGTTCGCAGCAGCGCCAGCGCGCCGGCCTTGTCCAACGGTTCATTGCCGTTGCCGCACTTTGGTGACTGCACGCAGGAGGGACAGCCGCTCGCGCAGCCGCACGCCGAGACGGCCGCCAGCGTGGTGCGCAGGTGCGCGTCGCCGCTGCGATAGCCGCGCTCGGCGATACCGGCGCCGCCCGGATAGCCGTCGTAGACGAAGATCGTTGCCGCGCCGGTGTCGGGATGCCATGGCGTTGAAAGGCCGCCGATGTCCCAGCGGTCGCACATGGCGAACAGCGGCAGCAGTCCGATGGCGGCGTGCTCAGCGGCGTGGGCCGCCCCCGCCACCCGTTCTGGTCCCAGGCCTGCCGCGTCGAGCACCGAATCGGGGATGGTCAGCCACAGCGCCTGGGTGACCAGGTGCAGGCGAGGCAGGTCCAGGGCCACCACGCCCAGTGACTCGTCGGTCAGAACGCGGCGCCGTTCGTAGGCCAGCACCTGGTTGCCGACCTCCACGCGGCCAAGGTGCATCCGGCAGCGGCCCCAGTCCACCGACTCGGCCACCGACAGGACGTTGACCTCGGTGTCGCTGCGCGGCTGGGTGTACTCGTCGCCGTCGTAGGGCAGGGCGACGGCGGTGCGCTGTTCCAGGTCGAGCGTGTCGATCCGCCAGGACCGTCCCTGGTGCAGGTACACCGCGCCGGCGTGGACGCTGCGGTAGGCGCGCGCCTCGTCGGCGTCGCCGATCAGCGCGCCGGTGCCGGCATCGACGATGTTGAACGGATCACCTCCGGAGCTGCGCACCGAGACCGCCGCCGCCGGCGACCCGCGACCGGCCCAGTACCAGCGGCCGGCCCGCTCGCGCAGATTGCCGGCCGCGGTCTCCAGCGCCACCAGCTCGCCGACGTCGGTGCCGAAGATGGTCTCGTCGGACTCCAGGGGCAGCTCCCACGCCGCGCAGCGCAGGTGAGGCGCGAGCACGTACGGGTTGGTCACGTCGATCACCGCCGCCTCCAGCGGCCTACCCCAAAGCTCGGAGGGGTTGGCCAGCAGGTAGTGATCCAACGGGTTGTCGGCGGCGACGAACACCGCCAGCGCCTCGCGCCCCCGCCGTCCCGCGCGCCCAACCTGCTGCCACAACGAAGCGACCGTGCCCGGCCACCCGGCGACCACCACCGCGTCCAGGGAACCGACGTCCACGCCCAGCTCCAGCGCGTCGGTCGCCGCGACGCCACGCAGGCTGCCGTCGATCAGGCCTCGCTCGACGGCCCTTCGCTCCTCGGGCAGGTGGCCGCCACGGTAGGCCAGCACCGCACCCGCGTCGGCGCCCTTGGCGGCCAGCAGCCGCCGGGCCGAGGCCGCCACCAGCTCGGCGCCCTTGCGGGATTTGACGAAGGCCAACGTCGCGGGTCCGTGCTCCACGATGCCGGCGAGCAGCGCAGCGGTCTCGGCCAGCGTCGAGCGTCGCGCACCGGACGCCTCGTCGGTCAGCGGCGGCTCCCACAACGCGAAGGCCACCGGTGGCCTCGGCGACCCGTCGTCGACGACCTCGGCGACGTCCAAGCCTGTCAGGGCACGGGCGTGCTCGCCGGGGTTGCCGATCGTCGCCGAGGCCATGACGAACACCGGCGCCGCCGAGTAGTGATCGCAGACGCGCCGCAGCCGTCGCAGGATGGCCGCGACGTGCGATCCGAACACCCCTCGCGCGACATGGCATTCGTCGACGACCACCAGCGCCAGGCGGTGCAGGAAGTCGCCCCAACGGCGGTGGGCGGGCAGCAGACCGACGTGGAGCATGTCGGGGTTGGTCAGCAAGACGTTGGCGGTGCGCCGGATCGCCTCTCGCTCCGCTCGTGGGGTGTCGCCGTCATAGGCGGCTGCGCGCACGTGCGGCAACCGGAAGTCGCGCAACGCCCGCAGCTGATCGTGCGCCAAGGCCTTGGTAGGTGCCAGGTACAGGGCGGTCGCCTTGTCGTCGCGCAGGAGCCGCTCGATCAGCGGCAGCTGGTAGCACAACGACTTGCCGCTGGCGGTACCGGTCGCGACGACCACATGGCGGCCCGCCCGCATCCGCGCCAACGCCTCGTGCTGATGGCTGTACAGCGCCTCGATGCCGAGCAGCCCGAGCCGCGCCACCAGCAGCTCGGGCAGGTCGTCGGGCAGCGACACCATGCGGGCCGGTCTGGCCGGAAGGTGCTGCAGCGCGGCGATGCGGGGGGTGCCGCGGGCCGACGGCACCACGCTGGACAGCGCCTCGTCGAGGCTGTGCAGCAGTGAGTCGGCGTCCACGCGCGAAGGCTACGGCGCGCCGACGCCAGTACCGTTCGTGTCGCGTCTCACGCAGCCGGGTGTTTCGCCCGCTCAGGGGCAGGAGACCCTCGCCAAGCCGGTGTGCAGCGCCAGACCGGTGGTTGTCGTTGATGCATGTGAGTGGTTGTCGTTGATGCACGTGAGTAGGAGTGATGTTGTGGAGTTGACCCTGAACCACCGCAAGGAAGGCGACCGCACCGTCCTGGAGGTCGGTGGCGAGGTCGATGTCTACACCGCCCCGAAGCTGCGGGAGAAGCTGGTCGAGCTGGTCGGCGAAGGCAACTACTCGATCGTGGTCGACATGACGAAGGTCGAGTTCCTCGACTCGACCGGGCTGGGGGTGCTGGTCGGGGGGCTCAAGCGGGTCCGGTCGCACGACGGCAGCCTGTCGCTGGTGTGCAACCAGGAGCGCATCCTCAAGATCTTCCGCATCACCGGGCTGACCAAGGTCTTTCCCATCCACGACACGCTCGACGAGGCCCTCCAGGACACCGAGTGATGAACGACGTCGAGCTGCGGCTGCCGCCCGACGTCGCCTATGTCGGCCTCGCGCGGCTCGTCGTCACCGTCGCTGCCCGTGCGGCGGGGCTGCCGGGCGAGCGCATCGAGGACTTGAAGATCGCGGTGAGCGAAGCCGTCGCCAACGCCGTCAAGTCCCACGTCCGCCACGGCGTCTCCGCACCGATCCGCCTCACCTTCGGCACCTCCAACCCCGGCTTCTTCGGCGTCAGCGTCACCGACGCCGGCAGCGGTTTCGACCCGACCCCGCCGGACGCGGACGCCGCCCGCAACTGGGCGATGGAAAGCGGGCTGGGCGTCACGCTGATCAGGGGCATGGCCGACGCCGTGGACTTCCGCCGTGACCAGGGAATGGTCGTGCACATGCGGTTCTCGCTGGCAGCCAACGGCGTGGACCTCGCGCAGCCCTGACCTTGCCGCCGGGGCGTGGGGAGCCGGGTGCGTGAACGTCTAGCATCCGCAGGCGAGATGACCTCCGTGACGACTTCCGACAGCGACCGCATCACCGCAACGGTCGCGCGCTACGACGCCGTCGCGGCCGAGTATCAGGAGGCCTGGCGGCAGCACCGGCCTCTGGACGCGATCCGCAAGTTCGCGGCGTTGGCGGGACGAGGTGGGATCGTGCTCGACCCGGCGTGCGGCCCCGCGCTGGATGTCCGGCTGCTGCGCGACGCGGGGCTGACCGTCGTGGCCGGTGACCGTTCCCACGAGTCGATGCGCATGGGCAAGCTGCTGTTTCCGAAGGGCGCGCTGGCGCGCTGGGACTTTCGACGCCTGCCCTTCCGCGACGGCGCGTTCGACGGCGTGTGGGCGCCAGCCGCCCTGCAGCACCTCCCGCGGGGACAGATCCGTGCCGGCTTGGCCGAGTTGCGCCGCGTGCAGCGCCGGGGGCCGATGTTCCTGACGTTCCGCGAGGGGGCAGGCGATCTGGAGGCGGTCGAGGATCCGCCGGCTGGCACGGTCTACGCCACTCGGGTGCACGGCGCGGAGTTGTACGCCCTGCTGGTGGCCGCCGGCTATGACGAGGTGGAGGTCGAGGCGCGGCCCGACCCGCTCGGGCGCAGCAGCGTCACCTGGGTCTACGGCTGGGGTCGCCTGCCAGGCGACGGCAAGGCAAGCACCACCACGAGAAAGGAAGGGGCGTGACCGACGACCTTGGCCCCGGCTCGATGATCAGCGACGATCTGTCGGCAATCTTCGCTCCGTACGTCATCGCGGCCGCTGGACTGGCGGTCGAGCGCGGCGACGACCGCGCCGCCGCCGTGCTGACCGAGGCGGAGCAGGCGGACGTCAGCTTCACGGATGCGCCGGTCACCGTCACGGGTGGCGAGGCGAAGGCGATGGTCGATGTGGTGCTGACCGCGCCTCCCGACACGCTGGCGGACACCGACGAAGCCGTGCTTGAGCGCCTCGCCGACCTGCTCAACGAGGTCGTTGACGCCGACGGCTACCGGGTACGACGGGTCGCCACCGACGTCGGCGCGGGCTGACCCGCGAAGACGGGTTGCTAGAACGCCACGAAGGCCGAAGCGAAGATCAGCGACACGATCGTCATGACCTTCACGAGGATGTTCATCGAGGGTCCGGACGTGTCCTTGAAGGGGTCGCCGACGGTGTCGCCCACCACGGCGGCCTTGTGCGGCTCGGAACCCTTGCCGCCGTGGTGTCCGGCCTCGATGTACTTCTTGGCGTTGTCCCAGGCTCCACCGGAGTTGGCCATGAAGATGGCGAGAGCGAAGCCCGACACCAGCGCGCCGGCCAGGAAGCCCCCGAGCGCATCGACCGAGATGAAGCCGATCACCAGTGGCACGACGATGGCAAGCCCGCCCGGCAGCACCATCTCCTTCAAGGCCGCCGAGGTGGAGATGTCCACGCAGCGGGCGTAGTCGGCGACCACCCCCTCGCGGCCCTCCCGCAGTCCCGGGATCTCACGGAATTGCCGGCGCACCTCCTCGATCATCTGGTTGGCGGCACGCCCGACGGCCTCGATGGTCAGCGCCGAGAACAAAAACGGCAGCATCGCGCCGAGGAACAGCCCGGAGAAAACCGGGACCTCGCCGAGGTCCAGCGAGATCTGCCCGCCCGCCGCCTGGATGGCCTGCTCGAAGGCCTTGAACAGCGCCAGCGCCGTCACCGCGGCGGAGCCGATCGCGAACCCCTTGGCCACCGCCGCGGTGGTGTTGCCCAGCGAGTCGAGGCTGTCGGTGACCTCGCGGACCTCCGGCGGCAGGTGGGCCATCTCGGCGATCCCGCCCGCGTTGTCGGCGATGGGGCCGTAGGCGTCGACCGAGACCACGACGCCGGTGGTCGCCAGCATGCCGATGGCCGCCAGCGCGATGCCGTAGATGCCGGTCAACGGGTCACTGGGGTCTGCGAAGTCCGCGGCGGTGTAGGCGACGCCGATGGCGATGACCACCAGCACCACCGCCGAGGCGACCGACAGCATGCCGGCGGAGATGCCAGCCAGGATCGTGGTCGCCGAACCGGTCTCCGACGCCGCGGCGATGCGCCGCACCGGCTTGTACTGATCGGAGGTGTAGCGCTCGGAGACCAAGCCGATGCCCGTGCCGACCAGCAGGCCGGCGACCACGGCGACGGGAAAGCCCCACCAGTTCTGCACAACGTCGCCGAAGAACAGGTAGCCGAGGACGAAGGCGAACACGATGGTCAGCCCAGCCGCCACGTTGGTGCCGCGATGCAGCGCCCGAGCCAGGTCCTTGCCGGTCGCATCGGCCTTGGTCTTGACGGTGAACGCGCCGACGATCGAGGCGACCATCCCGAACGCGCCGATGGCCAGCGGGTAGAGCAGGCCCGCCTCCTGCAGCGGGCCGGAAAAGGCGAAGGCGGCCAGGGCGATCGGTGCGATGACGGCGCCGGCGTAGGACTCGAACAGGTCGGCGCCCATCCCCGCGACGTCCCCGACGTTGTCGCCGACATTGTCAGCGATGGTCGCCGGGTTGCGCGGGTCGTCCTCGGGAATGCCGGCCTCGACCTTGCCGACCAGGTCGGCGCCGACGTCGGCGGCCTTGGTGTAGATGCCGCCGCCGACCCGGCTGAACAGGGCGATCGAACTGGCACCGAGGCCGAACGCCGTCACCACTTCGAACGCCTGGTCGACCGCGAGGAACTCGACGAACAGCAGGTAGGCGATCGACAGGCCCAGCAGGGCCAGGCCGGCGACGGTGAAGCCCATCACGGCGCCACCTCGGAAGGCCAGCGGCAGGGCGCGCTGGGCTCCCGACCGCGCCGCCTCCGTGGTCCGGGCGTTGGCCAGCGTGGCGACGGTCATGCCGACGAAGCCGGCGAGCCCGGACAGGAAGGCGCCCGACACGTAGGCGATGGCGCCCCACGGCCGCCCGTACGGCAGGAAGACGGCGATCAGCGCGGTCATCAGGACCACGAAGCCGAGCACCGCGGTGTACTCACGGCGCAGGAAGGCCCGCGAGCCCTGCTGGATCGCGGTCATCAGCTCGACCATGCGCTCGTTGCCGGGGGACGCGGACTTGACGGCGCCGTAGAAGTAGCCGGCCAGCGACAAGCCGAGCAGCGCGGCCACAGCTGATACGTACGGGGTTGCAGACATAGAGGCGGCGGACCCTAGCAAGACCAGCCCCGCCCACCAAGCGAGCGCGTGCTACCGCGGCGGACCCTCGGCGCGGTCCGGCCGGCCGCGAAGCGCTGCCTGGCGCCGCCGCTCGATGCGTTGCTGCAGCGCGTACAAGTCCAGGGGCAGCTTGTGGTGGTGCACCGCCAACGGCGCGCGGCGGGCCGAGGCCTCGATGCGCCCCTCGATGCGCCGGCGCCACGAACACCGAGCCAGGACCTGCTGCGGCTCGTACAGGTAGATGCCCAGTAGCGGTCTCGCGGCGCGGCCGCGACCGACCTCGTCGACCTGCACGGCGCTGACTTCGTCCCATGCCACGGCACCAACCCCGGGGAGGTGCAGGCCGCTGACGTCGTAGCCGACAAGCGGTTCGCGGCGGGCGAGGTTGAACACGTTGCGGAATGCGAAGACGGTCCACAGCGTTGCCAACGACGACCACGCGATGACCCAGACGACCTCGCCGCGGGACAGGCCGTCGGACACGAACAAGGCCACGATGGCGGCCGCGAACACCGCTCCTGCGGTCGCGGCGGCGGCGGTCAGGGCGAGCTTCCAGGGCACGGGACGCACGACCTCGCCACCCCGCGCTTCGACTCGGGCCCAGTCCGCAGACGCCACGGCGTCCATGTTGCCACCCGGAGTCCGGCGAGTACTGTGAGAGAGCAATGGCGAAAAACCTGGTGATCGTCGAGTCGCCGACCAAGGCCAAGACGATCGAGAAGTACCTCGGGCCCGACTACCGGGTCCTGGCCTCCTATGGCCATGTGCGGGACCTGCCGCGCAGCGACTTCGCGATCGACGTCAAGGACAACACCGCGCAGCTGCGTTACGAGATCCCCAAGTCGTCCAGCAAGCACGTCAGCGCCATCCGCAAGGAGGCCAAGGTCGCTGATCGCGTGTTCCTCGCCACCGACCTGGACCGGGAGGGCGAGGCGATCGCGTGGCACGTCGCCGAGGTGGCCGGCGTGGACACCAGCGACTCCAACCGCGTGGTGTTCGCCGAGATCACCCGCGACGCGATCCTGGCGGCGTTCGCCGACCCTCGGCGCATCGACGCGCATCTCGTCGACGCCCAGCAGGCCCGCCGCGCCGTCGATCGGATCGTTGGCTACAGACTGTCGCCGACGCTGTGGCGCAACGTGGCCAGCGGTATCTCCGCCGGCCGCGTGCAATCGGTGGCGCTGCGGTTGATCTGCGACCGCGAGGACGAGATCCGCCGCTTCACCGCCCAGGAGTACTGGTCGATCCACGGTGACTTCCGCCGCGAGGCCAAGCCGTTCACCGCCGAGCTGCACGGCGTCGACGGCCTGCGTGTGACCAACCCGAAGGCGCTTGCGGAGCGTGCCGAGAAGGGCACCGACGCGCGCTACCTGGTGATCGGCGACAGCGAGCAGGCCGCGGCGCTGGCCGAGCGCAGTCGCTCGGTGGACACCTGGACGGTCACTGACGTCACCCGTCGCGAGACCAAGCGCAATCCCGCAGCACCCTTCACGACCTCGACGCTGCAGCAGGAGGCCGAGCGCAAGCTCGGCTTCTCCGCCAGCCGCACGATGCGCGTCGCCCAACAGCTGTACGAGGGCATCAACGTCGGCAACGAGACCGTCGGGCTCATCACCTACATGCGAACCGACTCGGTGAACCTGGCCGACTCGGCGCTGGCCGAGCTGTCCTCCGTGGTCGCCGAGCGGCACGCAGACGAGTACTCGTTGGACAAACCGCGCCGCTACCGCGGCAAGACCAAGGGTGCCCAGGAGGCTCACGAGGCCATCCGCCCCACCAGCGCCCGGCGCCTTCCGGGGTCGCTGGTGCGCCGGCTGGACCGGGATCAGCAGGCGCTGTACGAGCTCATCTGGAAGCGCACCGTTGCCACCCAGATGGCGCCCGCGGTCTTCGACTCGCTGCGTGCCGACCTGGTCGGCACCGACGCGGGCAACGCCGAGCTGCGCTACCGCGCTACTGGCCAGGTCCTGCGCTTCGACGGCTTCATGGCCCTGTACATCGAGGGCAGCGACGACGAGGACGACGGCGAGGCCGGCGGCGACGGCCTGCCCGACCTCGTCGACGGCCAGAACCTGACCCTGGCCGACGTGCGCGGCGAGCAGCACTTCACCACCCCGCCGCCGCGCTACACCGGCTCCAGCCTGGTCAAGGTGTTGGAGGCCGAGGGCATCGGCCGACCCTCGACGTACGCCTCGATCATCCAGGTGCTGCTGTCGCGCGAGTACGTCCGCGTCGATGCGCGGCGCTTCTTTCCCACGCCGCTGGGCGAGGTCGTCGTGGCCTATCTCAAGCAGCACTTCGCCGAGGTCGTCGACGTGTCGTTCACCGCCAACATGGAGGCCGAGCTCGACGAGATCGCCGAGGGCAACGAGGCGTGGGGCCCGGTCGTCGGCCAGTTCCTCGCCGAGGTGGACGACTGGATCGCCCAGCGCAAGCCCGAGCGGCCCCGCATCCCCATCGAGGGCGCGACCTGCCCCGAATGCGGCGAGGCGATGGAGAAGGTGTTCTCGGGCAAGTCACGCCAGTGGTTCGCCTCCTGCCACCGCTGGCCCGACTGCAAGGGCACCCTGCCCCTGGACGTCTACGGCAACGTCACCACGGTCGAGGAGCTGCAGCCTGACGACGACGTGCCCTGCCCGACGTGCGGCAAGGGCATGATCCGCCGCGACGGCCGCTACGGGCCGTTCTACGGCTGTCAGGACTATCCGAACTGCAAGGGCATCACCAACGTCGAGAAGCGCATCGGCTTTGACTGCCCGAAGTGCAAGCAGGGCGCCTTGACGGAGCGGATGAGCCGGTACGGCAAGCCGTTCTACGGCTGCAACCGCTACCCCGACTGCGACTTCGCGATGTGGACCCAGCCGCTGGCCCAGGCCTGCGGAAACTGCGGTGGGCCGCTCAAGCCGCCTCGCCGCAACGCCAAGAACCCCGTCGCGGAGTGCGCGTTCTGCGGGGAAAGGGTCGCCGTGGAGGCCGACGCCCCACGCGTGGTCGCCGAGGAGTACGTGCCCCGCCGCGCCGTGGTCTGACCGCCACCCGCACCGCCAGCCCCGCTCGGTCGTTGGGCCCCGTGGGGCGCGCGTTGCGCCGAGACGGCCGGGATGTCCAGCGTCAGCCGGCGCTGGCGACGCCGATCAGGCCGGTCCCGCGTCCGTGGTCAGCCACGATGGCGCGAACCCGGGGCACGAGCTCGGGGCCGGCGTAGCGCCTGGCGACGTTGGCCACACCCGCGGCTGGCCTGGCGACACGCTGGGCCAGCGGGCCGAGCAGCGGGCCGAGGCGCGTCCACACACGGTTGGCGACCGGCTGGGCCACCCGGCGCACAGGACCCAGGTGATAGGGGTCGCCTTCCATGCGCCAGACGCGAGCCTCGGCGCCGTCCGTCGCCAGGCGCAACAGGTCGGTCAGGGTCGTGGCGTCGACCGGGCCGACGTGCGGCGCGTACCCGGACCAGCCGCCGAGGTAGCCGGACTCGTCGGGCGTCGACAGCACCAGCAGGCCGCCGGGCTCGACGCGGGCGAACAGCCGTCGCAGGAACGCCAGCTGCTCGGCCGGCGGGATGTGCTCGAGGATCTCCATCCCCATCACCAGCGTGGCCGTCGCCGGGCCCACCTCGTCCAGTTCGGCGTGGACCTGGACGTCGGGGAAGGCGCGCAACGCCACGGCCCGGACGGCAGGGTCGCGGTCGACCAGGTGCAGCTCGGCGCGCAACCGCTGCGCGACCCAGGCGGCCAGCGCGCCGGTGCCGCTGCCAACGTCCAGCACCGGGCCGTGAGCGGCGAAGCGCTGGGCCAGGTCTGCCGCGGCCAGGTAGTTGGCGACATGGCGGTACAGCGACCGCTCGGTGCTGTGGCCGCCGACGTCGCCGCCCTCATGGTTGACGTAGCCGTTCCCTCGGGCGAGGTCGGCGGCAACCAGGAAGGGCTCGACCTCGGCCAGGGCGGCCGGAAGGTCGCCGACGAGCGGGCGTAGCGATTCCGCGGCGTGATCGACGCTGATCTTGAGGGCTCCACCGGTAGGCTGATGCGGCTCGTCAGCCTAGCGAACGGCGGCGCGCGCAATCTCACGAGGGGACAGCCGCACATGGCCGGTGACCAGCGCTCGGGCGCGCCGGTCGGTTCTCCCCGGGCGACCGGCGTTGCCGCATCCGGCGGGGTGCGCGAACTGCTGGCCGAGCGCAACTACCGCAGCTATTTCCTGGCCTCGCTGGTCTCCAGCCTGGGTGACTGGACAGGGCTGGTCGCGCTGCAGGCCCTGATCTCCACGCTGTACTCGGCCAACCCGCGCTTCGCGCTGTTCGGCCTCGGCGGCGTGATGATGGCCCGGCTGCTGCCCAGCCTGCTGATGGGTCCGGTGGCCGGCGTGCTGGCCGACCGGTACGACCGCAAGCGGCTGATGGTCGGCATGGACCTGGTCCGAGGCGCGCTGTTCACCCTGCTCGCCTTCTCCCGCAGCCTGACGACGCTGTTCGTGCTCACCTTCGCCATCGAGTGCCTTTCGCTGCTGTTCATGGCGGCCAAGGACGCCTCGCTGCCGCTGCTGGTTCAGCGGCGGCAGCTGACGCGGGCCAATCAGCTCAACCTGCTGCTGGCCTACGGCACTCTGCCGCTCGGTGCCGTCATCGCCACCGCCATCACCACGGTGCTGGTCGCGTTCGGGTTGACGCCGCAGATGGCCACGGTCGCCGCCCTGCTGGTCAACGCGGGCAGCTTCTTTCTCGGCGCGGCGCTGATCGCCCGGGTGCACCTGCCGGCACGCGAACGGGCGGCCGGCGCCGGTGCCGACAGCCCAGGGGTGATCGAGGAGCTGCGCGAGGGTGCCCGCTTCATCCGGGACCTGCCGCTGGTCCGCTCGCTGATCATCGGGGTGGTGGGCGTGGCCTTCGGGGCCGGGGTCGTCGTCAGCATCGGACCCGAGTTCGTGCGCGAGTCGCTTGGGCGCCCGGCCACCGACTGGCCGCGCATGATGACCTCGGTCGGGGTCGGCCTTGTGGCTGGGATCCTGGCCGTGCCGTTGGTCACCAAACGGATCAGCCAGGAGCGCCTGTTCCCCCTCTGCCTGGCGGCCACGGGCGTCATCGCGGCGATCATCTCGACGGTGCCGACGTTCTTTCTGGCACTGGTCTTCGCCTTCGTGCTCGGCGTCGCGGCTGGCCTCGGCTTCGTCATCGGCTACGAGCTGCTGCAGCGCAACACCACCGACGACATCCGCGGCAAGACGTTCGCGGCGTTCTACACGGGTACCCGGGTGGCGCTGTTCTCCGCGCTGGGCATCGCCCCGTTCGTGGCGGGCGCCGCCAGCGGTGCGTTGTTCATCAACGGGCGGTTCCTGCGGCTGTCGGGCATCCGCATGACCATCTTCGCCGGCGGCATGGTCGCGCTGTACTCGGCGTTGGTGGCCCTGCGCGGCATGTACCGCGCGCTGCGTGTGGAACGCCCGACGCCCATGCACATCCCCGGCATCCCGCCTGCCGGTCACCCGAGGGCAGGGCTGTTCATCACCTTCGAGGGCGTGGAGGGCGCCGGCAAGTCGACCCAGGTCAAGGCGTTGGTCAGCACGTTGCGCAGCGAGGGCCACGACGTGGTGGTGACGCGCGAGCCGGGCGGCCCGCCGGTCGCCGAGCGGCTACGCGAGGTGCTGCTGGATCCCAACTCCCAGGGCATGCACCCGCGCACCGAGGTGCTGCTGTACGCCGCCGCCCGCGCCGAGCATGTCGAGCGGGTCGTCGCCCCCGCCCTGGCTGAAGGCAAGACCGTTGTCTGTGACCGCTTCATCGACAGCTCGCTGGCCTACCAGGGCTATGCTCGCGAGGTTGGCGGCGCCGACGTGCTGGAGATCAACCGCTGGGCGGTCGCCAACCTGCTGCCTGACGTGGTGGTGCTGCTCGACCTCGCCGCCGACGAGGGGATGCGCCGCATCCGCGAGCGAGCCGAGCGACACCAGCACAGCGGTCGGCCGCGGGGCCCGCGACCCCTGCGGCTTGGCGGCGCCGATCCCGGGGAAGCGGACTGGCGTGAGCAGACAGCGCCCGACCGCGTCGAGCGCGAGGGCCTGGCTTTCCATCGCCGTGTCGCCGACGGGTACCGTCGTCTGGCCGAACGCGACGCCGAACGGTTCGTGGTGATCGACGCCGCCGCGAACTCGCAGACCGTCGCCTCCGAAGTTCGCAGCGCGCTGCGGCCGTGGCTCCCCCCGTCGCCGGCCCGACCGGCCCAGCCGCCCGAGGCCGCCAAGCCGACCGAGCCGCCACAGACCCGTCCAGAGGCCGGGTAGGCATGGCGTCGCCGACACAGGTCGTCGAGCCGTGGGACGTGCCCGCCCAGGGTCGGGCGGTCGCGGTCCTCCGCGGCGCCGTCGAGCGGGCAGAGGTCAGTCACGCATGGGCGCTGGTCGGTCCTGCCGACGTCGGGCAGCAGGAGGCGACGCGCTGGCTGGCCGCCGCGCTCAACTGCGGGGCGATGGTGCCGCCGTGCGGCGTCTGCGACGTCTGCCGTCGTTGCTTGCGCGGGGCGTATCCGGCGCTGCGGGAGTACACGCCAACCGGTGCGATGTACCGCGTCGACGAGGTGCGCGAGCAGTGGCTGCACACCGCCTTTCGCACCCCGCCGGAAGGCACCTGGAAGGTGCTGCGCATCGCGCACGCCGACCGCATGAACGAGGCTGCCGCCAACGCCTTCCTCAAGGGACTGGAGGAGCCGCCGCCTCGGACCGTGTGGGTGCTGGAGGTGACCGATCCCGACGAGCTGCCGGACACGATCCTGTCGCGCTGCCGCGTGGTTCGCTTCTCGGGCTGGGGCGCCGACGAGCTGGACGCCGACGCGCGCCAGCTGGGACTCGACGACGAGGGCGAGCGAGCGCTGGCGGTACGCGCCGCCATGGGTTCCCCCAGGGCGCTGCGCCGGCTCGCCATGCCGCAAGGTCTGGACGACCTGCGCGCGCACCGGTCCATTCCCGCGAGGCTGCGCGACGAGGGTCCCGCCTTCGCGCTGGTCGCCGCCCGCGCTTTGGACGACGAGGTGAAGCGGCGGACGGCGGAGCTCAAGGTCGAGGGTCGCGCCGAGATGGAGGCCATCTCGGAGCGCAGCGGCGACGAGCTGCCTCGTGGGGTTGCCAGGCAGATGACCGACCGTCTCGCCCGCCGGGAGCGCGAGGTGCGCGTCGTCACCCTGCACGCGGCGTTGGACGACCTGCTCGGATGGTTGCGTGACTGCCTGCTGGTGGGAGCTGGCGGGGACCCCGCCGCAGCGGTGCACGCCGACGCGGCCGAGCTGCTGCGGCGCGACGCCGAGGCGCTGGGCCCCCGCCGCCTGCTGCGGGCCTGCGACCTGGTGCTGGCAACCCGTGAGAATCTCGAGCTCAACGTCCAACAGGGCCTGGCACTGGAAGCGCTGCTGCTGCAGCTGTCGGCGCTGGCCTTGGAGGCGACGACCGGATGATCACCTCGCCGCCGAGACTCCCAGCGGCTGGAAGTCGATGTCCGGGTGATCCTGCGTCGCCCAGTCCAGGGCGTAGTCGGAGGCCAGCAGCAGCAGCCATCTGTCCTGGGTGTCGTAGCACACCAGCGTCCCGCGCTGGCCTCGCAACCGGGACGCCTCGGCAGCGGTGACTCGACGGGCGAGCTGCCACGGTGCCGGGGTGATCAGTACCTGGCAGCCGAACTCCGTGGCCAGACGGTAGGCGGCGACCTCGAACTGCAGCTGGCCGACGCCGGCGAACAATGGCTCCTGATCGCCGAAGTCCGGGCGGCGCAGCAGGTGCACCACGCCCTCCTCGTCCAGCCGGGCGATGCCGCTGCGGAACTGCTTGTAGCGCCCGGTGTCGCGGTTGCGGACGGTCACGAACCGCTCGGGAGCGAAGGTCGGGATCAGCGGGAACTCCACCTTCGGACCCGCGTACAGGGTGTCGCCGACCAGCAGCCCGTTGGCGTTGACCACGCCGACGATGTCGCCGGGCACGGCCTGGTCCATCGTGGTGCGGTCACGCGCGAACAGCTGGTGGGCGTACTTGAGCGTGTAGGAGCGTCCGGTGCGGGCTTGCACGGCCGCCATGCCCCGCTCGAAGCGCCCGCTGCACACGCGCAGGAACGCCACGCGGTCGCGGTGACGGGGGTCCATGTTGGCCTGGATCTTGAACACCTGGGCGCTGAAGGGCGAGTCGACAGCGCGGGTGCCGGGCGGATCGACCGTCACCTGCGGCCCTGGAGCTGGTGCGAGCTGCGCGAAGCCTTCCAGCAGCAGGCGGACGCCGAAGTTGGCGATCGCGCTGCCGAAGAACACGGGGGTCTGCTTGCCGGCCAGGAAGGCCTCGGGGTCCAGCTCGGCGCCTTCCAGGTCCAGCAGCTCCAGCTCCTCCATCGCGGCGTCCCAGCGGTCCGGCGGGCACTCGCCCCGGTCGGCGGCGGCCAGCGCCACGCGCTGCTCGGCGC
>JALZLF010000009.1 GCA_030858865.1 Actinomycetota bacterium
AGGAGGCAGCGGTGGCGGAGTCGGACTGGCGGGCGTTGCTGGAAACGACGCAGCGGCTCGCGACCGGCTATCTCGAAGGCTTGCCCGACCGCAGGGTGGGGCCGACGGCGACGCTGGCGCAGCTGCGGGCCGGTCTGCACCAGCCGCTGCTCGACGAGCCGGTGGCTGCGGTCGCCGTGATCCGCGACCTGGCAGCCGCCGCCGATCCCGGCTTGATGGCCACGCCCAGCTCCCGCTTCTTCGGCTTCGTCATCGGCGGCGCCGTGCCGGCGTCCGTGGCCGCCGACTGGCTGACGACCGCCTGGGACCAAAACGCCGGCCTCTACGCCGCCGCACCCGCAGCGATGGTGGCAGAGGAGGTCGCCGCCGGCTGGCTGACCGACCTGCTCGGCCTGCCGGCGAGCGTCTCGACAGGCTTCGTGACCGGCTGCCAGATGGCCAACACCACCGGCTTGGCCGCGGGGCGACATGCCGTCCTGCGACGCGCCGGCTGGGACGTCGAGACTCAGGGTCTGGCCGGCTCGCCAGGCGTGCGCGTAGTCGTGGGCGGGGAACGGCACGCCACCATCGACCGGGCCTTGCGCCTGCTGGGCCTCGGCACGACGCAGCTGGTCGTCGTACCCGCCGACGGCCAGGGCCGCATGCGCTCCGACGAGCTGGCGCGCGTCCTGGACGCTGGCGACTCGATGCCGACGATCGTCTGCGCCCAGCTGGGCAACGTCAACACCGGTGCGCTGGACCCCGTCGCGGACATCGTGCGGCTGGCCCATCGCCGCAACGCGTGGGTTCACGTCGACGGTGCCTTCGGGCTGTGGGCGGCCGCGAGCCCGTCGTTGTCGCCGCTGGTAGCCGGAGCGGGCGGCGCCGACTCCTGGGCGACCGACGCCCACAAGTGGCTCAACGTGCCCTACGACTCGGGGCTGGTCTTCTGCGCCGACCCCGACGCGCACCGGGCGGCGATGGGCGTGCACGCCAGTTACCTGATCCATGCCGAGCACCAGGAACGCGACGCGATGGACTTCAACCCCGAGTTCTCCCGCCGCGCCCGTGGGTTTCCTGTCTACGCCGCCCTGCGCTCACTGGGACGGAGCGGGGTCGCCGATCTGGTGGATCGCTGCTGTGCGCTGGCCCGCCGCTTCGCCACCGCGCTGGAAGCCGCCGACGGGGTCGAGGTCTGCAACGACGTCGTGCTCAACCAGGTGCTGGTGCGCTTCCCCGGCCGGGATGGTGACGCCGACCGGCGCACCCCCGACGTGGTGCGCGCCGTCCAAGCCGACGGCACCTGCTGGCTCAGCGGCACCGTGTGGCAGGACCGGCCGGCGATGCGGGTGTCGGTGTCGAACTGGTCCACCACGCCCGAGGACGTCGACCGCTCGGTGGCGGCGATCCTGCGCTGCGCCGAACAGGTCGGCTGAGTCAGCCAGCGCCCGGTAGGCGGCCGCTGTGGCTGTGGCCGCGGTGGGCGGCGTCGAGCTCGACCAGGGCCGCCCGGTCGACGTCGCTGGCGAAACACCGCCACCCGGCACGGCGTGGACGCCCCCAGGGCGCAGGTGCGCAGGCCGGGTGTCCTACCGCTGCGCTGCTTGAAGACGGTCTCGTGTCCTACCGCTGCGCTGCTTGAGGACGGTCTCGTGTCCTACCGCTGCGCTGCTTGAAGACGGTCGCCGCCCGTGGCGGCATGATGTCGGACCAGGCCCCGGACGCGACGGAACAGGAGGATCGACGACGTGCAGATGCCCAGCGGCACGGTGACGTTCCTCTTCACCGACATCGAAGGCAGCACTCGCCGGTGGCAGGACGAGCCCGAGGCGATGTCGATCGCGGTCAGTCGTCACGACGACATCCTTCGCAACGGCATCGCGCAGCACCACGGGGTGGTCTTCAAGACGATCGGTGATGCCTTCTACGCCGCGTTCGCGTCGGTGGACGAAGCCGTGGGAGCGGCGCTGGACGCACAGCTCGCGCTGGCCGCCGAGTCGTGGGCGACCAGCGACGCGCTGCGCGTGCGGATGGCGGTGCACACCGGGGGTGCGCAGCTGCGCGACGACGACTACTTCGGGCCGACCCTCAACAAGGTGGCTCGAATCATGGTCACCGCCAACGGGGGCCAGACGTTGCTGTCGACCGTCACCGCGGAGCTGGTCCGCGACCTCCTGCCGCCCGACGCGGAGCTGATGGACCTGGGCGCCCACCCGCTGAAGGACATCCGGCGCCCGGAGCGGCTCTTCCAGCTCGTCCACTCAAGGCTGCCCCGCGACTTCCCGGCGCTGCGTGCCTTCGGCTCGCTACCCAACTACACCACCCCGCTGGTCGGGCGGGAGCGCGAGACCGTGGCGGTGGTCGACCTGCTCAAGCGGGAGGCGGTGCGGCTGGTGACGCTCACCGGTCCGGGAGGGATCGGCAAGACCCGCCTGGCGTTGCGCGTCGTCGACGAACTGGCCGCCGACTTTCGCGACGGTGTGTGGTTGGTCGGTCTGGCGGCCGTGCGCGATCCCGCGCTGGTGGCCCCGACCATCGCCCACGCCCTCGGTGTGCGCGAGAGCGCTGCCACCTCGCCGTTCGAGAGCCTGAAGGGCTACTTGCGCGACCAGCACACCCTGCTGGTGCTCGACAGCTTCGAGCGCGTTGCGGCGGCGGGCCCGCTGGTCGCCAACCTGCTGACCGCCGCCCCAGGCCTGGTGGTGCTGGTGACCAGCCGGGCGGTGCTGCGGGTCCGCGGTGAACACGAGTTCAGCGTCCAGCCGCTGGACGTGCCGTCGCTGTCGGAGCTCGATCCCGCGCACAGCGCTGCCGTGGTTCTGTTCGCCGAACGTGCTCGCGCCTCCAACCCCTCGTTCGCCATCACAAGGAAGAACGCCGCCGCCGTCGCCGAGATCTGCCGCCGCCTGGATGGCCTGCCCCTTGCCATCGAGCTCGCGGCGGCGCGCGTACGACTGTTACCGCCAGCGGCCCTGCTGCCGCGGCTGTCAAGCCGTCTGCGCCTGCTCACGGGCGGAGCCGCGGACCTCCCCGAACGCCAGCGCACCATGCGTGGCGCGATCGACTGGGGCCACGATCTGCTCAGCGATGACGAGCAGACGCTGTTTCGCCGTCTCGGGGTGTTCGCGGGGGGCTGGGCGCTGGACGCCGCCGAGGAAGTGGCGGGTGAGGATCTTGACATCGAGGTGCTCGACGGGATGGACGCGTTGCTCGGGCAGAGCTTCGTACGCAACCTCGGCGGCGAAGGGATCGAGCCCCGCTTCGCGATGCTGGAGATGCTCCGCGAGTACGCCCTGGAGCAGTTGCAACGCAGCGGTGAAGCGTCTGCCGTCGCGCGGCGCCACGCGGCGTACTGCCTGCGGCTGGCGGAGCGTGCGGCGCCGCACCTTCGGGACCGCGACCAGGTGGTCTGGCTGACGCGGCTGGAATCCGAGCACGCCAACTTCCGGGCGGCCTTGCGCTGGGCCGACGAGCAGGTCGACGTCGACACCGTGCTGCGGCTGTCGGCTGCTCTTGGCGGATTCTGGCGCGTCCACGCCCACTTCACCGAGGGACGTCACTGGCTGGATCGGGCGCTGTCGCTGTCGGTGGGGCAGCGCACGGCGCTGCGGGCCACCCTGCTGGACCGCGCCACCGTCTTCGCCCGCGCCCGCGGCGACTACGCTCCGGCGGAGGCGCAGCAGACCGAGGCGGTGGCGCTCCAACGGGAGCTGGGCGACGGCGACGCGCTGGCCTCGGCGCTCAAGCTGCTGGGAGCGCTGCGCTACGACCAAGGCGACGTCGCGGGCGCGCGCCGGCTGATGGAGGAGAGCCTGACGGTTCGTCAGGAGCGCGGCAGCGACGAGCGCGCGGCCGCAGAGACGATGAGCAACCTGGGTGTGCTCGCCCACGGTGCGGGAGAGCTGGATGCGTCCGCCGACTACTTCGCGCGCAGCCTGGTCATCTTCCGGCGGGCCGGCGACGACGAAGGGATCGCCCGGCTGGTCATGAACCAGGGCAACCTGTACCTGGACCGCGGCGACCACCAGCGCGCGGCGGCGCTCACCCGAGAGGCCATCACCCGCTTCCACGGGCTTGGCAGCACCTGGGACCTGGTCGACTGCCTGGACTTCCTGGCCACCAACCTCGGCCTGCGCGGCCGCACGGAGCAGGCGGGCACGCTGTTCGGAGCATCCGAGGCGCTGCGCGAAGCGATCGGGGCCGTACGTCCCGACCCCGAGCAGTCCGACTACGAGGCACAGGTGGTGGCGACCCGTGCGGCCGGCGACGTTGACGTGCTCGCCGACGCCTGGGCGGTCGGGCGCACCATGACGTTGGACCAGACGGTCGCCTACGCCCTTGTCGACGAGGAGCGGGGCTAAGCGGTGCGCGTGCTGATCTTCCACGGCTACCTGCTGCGCGGAACCGGCAGCAACGTCTACACCGCCAACCTGGTCCGGGCGTTGGTCGCAGGCGGCCATGAGGTGCATCTGCTGTGCCAGGACTCGGGCGCCGGACAGCTGGACTTCGTCGACGCTGTCGGGTCGTGGTTCGACGGTGGACTGGTGGTGCGGACGCTGCGCGAGCCGGTCCGCTGCACCGTCTACCGCCCCGACATCGGCGACCTGCTGCCGGTCTACGTCGCCGACACCTACGAGGGTTTCACCGCCAAGGCGTTCGCCAGCTGCTCGGACGGCGAGCTGGCGGCCTACGTCGAGGCCAACGTCGCCGCCGTCGGCGATGTCGTGGCCCGCGTGGCGCCCGACGTTGCCCTGGCCAACCATGCCGTGATGGGTCCGCTGATCCTCGCCCGAGCGCTGGGCGACACGGTGCCCTACGCGGTGAAGATCCACGGCAGCGCGATGGAGTACACCGTGCGTCCGCAGCCTGAGCGGTTCCTGCCCGCGCTGCACGAGGGGCTGGCGCGCTCCCGAGCGGTGCTGGTCGGCTCCCGCCACGTCGCACAGCGCCTGTGGGAGGTCGCCGACGACGTGCGCGACCGGACCCGGCTGGGTCCGCCTGGCGTGGACGTTCAGGCGTTCCGGCCGCGGCCGCCCGACGAGGCCGCCGCCAACCTCACCGTCCTCGCCGAGCAGCTGGCCGCGGGCACCGCGTCCTGGGGAGGCGAGGCCGGCGCCACCGAGACCCTTCGCTCGTTGGACCCGTCTGTGCACCGGATCGTGACCTACCTCGGCAAGCTGATCGTCTCCAAGGGCGTGGACCTGCTGCTGGCCGCCTGGCCGCTGGTGGCGGCGCAGGTCCCCTCGGCACGGCTGTGCGTCGTCGGCTTCGGGACCTATCGCGAGGCGCTGGGCGAGATCCGCGACGCCCTTGCCCGAGGTGACCTGCACGGCCTGCGCAAGATCGCCCGGCGGGGACGCGAGCTGGAAGGCGGGCCCCCTGGGGAGCTGACCTACCTGACGTCGTTCCTCGACTCGCTGGACGACGCGGCCACGCGGGACTATCAGCGGGCCGCACGAGCCGCCGCGGGCACCATCGCCTTCACCGGCGGCCTCGATCACGAGGCGCTGCCCCTGCTGCTGCCGGCCTGCACGGCGCAGGTCGTGCCGAGCACCTTCCCGGAAGCGTTCGGGATGGTCGCCGCCGAGGCTGCCGCCTGCGGCATGCTGCCGGTCTGCGCCGGCCACTCGGGGCTGGCCGAGGTTGCCGCCACGCTCGCCGAGGCGCTGGACGAGCCGCTGCGCTGGTTGCTCACCTTCCCGCGCGGCCCCGATGCGGTCCGCGACATCGCTGAACGGCTCGTCGCCTGGCTGACGTTGCCGGAGGCTCAGCGGGAACGGGCAGCGGCCGCTCTGGCCGCCGTCGCACAGCAGCGCTACGGCTGGGACCGCGTCGCCGACGGCGTTCTGGCCGCCGCACGCGGCGACCTGGCCACGCTGGAGCGCCCCTAGCCTCCCAGTCGTGTGCAGGAGCCGTCGCCGGGCTCGGCGGAACGCACACGGCGGCGCGGTCAGCGGGGGTCAGCCCTGGTTTTCGGCCCAGGCGGCGAGCAGGCCGCGGTAGTGGGCGACGAAGTGGTCGTGTTCGTGCGGCGGGAACGTCGAACGCACCGTGTCGACCAGCAGGCGGTCGAACTCGGCGCCGCGGACAAACTCCACCATCAGCTCGTCGACGTGGCCGAGGTGGCGGTCGCAGAACTCGGCGTACTGCTCGGCGGCGAAGTAGCCGTCGGCCAGCCGGCGGTAGGCCGCGAGCTTCTCGGAGTAGGACCCGTCGCCGTCGGCGATGGAGAACCACCGCCCTGGCGTGAGGTCGATGCCCATCGGGCGGCCGGTCACCGTTGCGAAGACCGACCAGCGCAGCAGCGCCTTGATGGCCCAGGGGAAGTAGTAGTGCAAGCTGGTGAGCGACACGTCCGGGCAGGCGTTGGCGTAGTCGATCGGGAAGACCTCGTCGTCTTTGACCAACGTCTCGCAGGAGTTGAACTCCCAGCGGAAGAAGCTGTTCACGGTCTTGCCGATGGTCACGACCTCCGCGCCGGTTGAGGGTTTCAGAAAGCCATGATCGACCTGGTAGCGGTCGTGCATCGGACGATCGGGATCAAAGCGCATGACCATCGTCTCGGCGCCGATGGACAGACTGCGCGCGAACACGTCGAAGCCGTCCACCGCTTTCTGCAGATGCATCAGCCGCTGGCCGGACTCGTCGTAGCGGCGCCGCAGCGTGTCGGGATCGGCGATGCGGCTGACCCCAACCCAGGCGCCACCGTCGAAGGGCTTCATGTACAGGGGATAGCCGATGGCCTCGGCGACCTCCTCGAGGTCGAACGAGCGGTTGTAGCGGGCGGCGGTGTAGGGCCAGCGCACGTTGTTGACTGGTTGCTTATAGGGAATCAGCCAGGTTTCGGGCACCTTCAACCCTAAACGAATCATTGCACAGTAGGCCGCGTGCTTCTCCATCGACTGGAAGGTGAACGGGTTGTTGAGCAGGTAGACGTCGTCCATCAACGTGATCTTCTTGAGCCACTCGCGCGGCACGTAGTACCAGTGCGCCAGGCGGTCGATGACCAGCGCGTACCGAGGTTGAGCACGCAGGTTGAACGGCTCGATGGTGATCCGTTCGGACGCGAAGCGATGTCGCTGCCCGCCGTGGTCGATGTCGAGGGCTGCCCGCCGCAGCAGCTGCTCGAAGGCGGTGGACCAGTCCTCTTCGGTGCCAAGCAGCAGCCCGAGCAGGTGCGTGGCGACCATCGGCTCTCCTCGTCTCGCCGTCGGTTCGCCAGTCTTGCACCGGCCGTCTACACGAAGCGAGGCAGATGGTGCGCCAGCTGCGCCCGCCACGAGGGCCAGTCGTGGGCCACGTCGTACCCCCACAGGTCGGTCTCGTGGGTCAGACCCTTGGCGGCGAGCAGCCCGGAGAAGTGCCGGGTGCTCTCCAGCGCGCCCGTGGTGTCCTCCCACATGCCCTGCCCGCAGACGAGGACCAGCCGTGCGCGCTGGCGCAGCCACTGCACGTGGTCGCCATCGAGGTTGGCGACGTAATCCACCGGGTTGTTGAAGTAGACGGCGTCGCCGCGCTCGCCAGGGGTCAGTCCCGAGATGTCGTAGACGCCGCTCATGCAGATGGCGACGGGAAACAGATCGGCGCGCCGCAAGGTCAGGTTGGCGGCATGGTAGGCGCCGAAGCTGCAGCCGCTCAACAGGATGTCGAGCGGTCCGGCGCAGTCGTCGTGGATGAACCCGGAGACCTGGTTGACCAGCCAGTCCTCGTAGTTTTCGTGCCGGCGCGCGGCCTCCTCCAGCGACACCCCTGGCGCGAACCAGCTGTCCGCATCGTAGGAGCCGACGGCGTAGACCTTCACCTGGCCCTCGTCGATCAGCCAGCCCACCGCGTCGATCATCCCGTTGCGCTCCCAGTCGCCGACGTCGCCCTCCTGCGAGGGGAAGGCGATCAAGGGTCGGCCGTGGTGCCCGTAGGCGATCACGTCGCCGTGCGCGCCGAGGGCCGGCGACCACAGCGACACCCGGTCTCGCCTCACCGCCAGACCCGCGCCAGCAGCTCGACCAGGTGCGGGTCGAAGGTGTCGCGCCAGGCGACGTAGTTGTGGGCGTCGCGGTTGACCGACAGCCGCGCGTCGTAGCCCTGCCGCTGCAGCGCCCGCGTGACGGCGCGATTGTTCGCCAGGTTCTCCTCCACGGTCCCGCATGTCAGCGTCACCGGGATCGGACGTACCGCCGAGGGCGCGTTGAGCACTTCCCCCACGAAGCGAGCGATCCGCCGGAAGCGCGGAAAACCTGACTCCTGGCGGTCGTAGCGCTGACGAAAGAAGCTACCGGACTGCAAGAACAGCCCGGCGAAGAGGTCTGGTCGGCTGCGATGGACGTGCAGCATCGCCAGGGCCCCGAGACTCGCACCCATCCCCACGACCGGGTGTTGCCCGCTCGGGGCGAGCCATGCCAAGGCGGGCAGGATGTCACCGGCGACGGCCCTGGCGTACGCGGCGGAGGCCGAGTAGTGCTCGTTGCGTTCCACCGGATCGAGCAGCACCGCCCGCAGCGGCGGGAGCCGCCCGGCGGTGGTCATCCGGTCCAGCAGCCGCAGCAGCTGCGACATCAGGGCGTACTCGGACCCGTCGTGGGCGACCAGCAACGGCAACGGCGCCTCGGGGTCGGCGTCCCGGCTGGTCCAGATCCGAACGGCGACGTCGGTCCGCAGCCGGGAGCTGGGCACGATCGCCTCGAACAGCTCCCCGCCGAGCGGTTCGAAGTCGCACCACGCCGGGGTCCGGTAGCCGGGGAACTCCACCACGGAGCGGTCGCCGAACGCTCCGGGGGCGCGCAGAGGGTTGCCGGGGTCACAGAACGTCTCGCTGCGTCCGTCGTGATGGCAACCCTCGAAGGCGTACTCGATGCGGTCCACGGCCGGCCGTCGGAAGACGACCTCCCACGTCTCGGCGCCATCGGGCTTGACCAGCTCGGGCCCCTCTCGGGGGCGCCGCAGCTCCTGACGCAACCGCAGCCAGGCGAAGGCGCGGTCGGGGTCGTGCAGCCGGAACGCCACCTGGTCGTCCTGCACCACGGGGGCCGCCAAAGCAGGAACGGAGGTCACGGCCTCACCATACGGGCGTGGCCGCTGGCCAGCCACGCAGCCCGGTCAGGCTCCTTTCTCCCGGCCTTCCCAGCGTTCGTCGGAGGCGTCCCAGGTGTCGTTGCGGTCCGACACCCGCTCCCGCCACCGCGCCGCCTGCGCAGGCGAGTCGTACGGGCCCATCTGCTGTTCGGCCCGGCAGTGGCCCGCCGGCTCGGCCTTGCCATGTTCGAGACACCAGTACCACTGCCGCGTCTCGGTGCCGCCCACAGCTCCTCCTGTCGCATTCCCCGACGGGGCACAGCCAGATTCTCAACAGTTGGTACTTCCCAGACGGGCCTCCCGCGCCGTAGGCTACCGGTACTGCCCGTACCAATGCGGCACCGGCGGGGTGCGCGGGCCAGCGGGTGGAGGTGGGTCATGCCGAGGATCTCCAACACCGAACGCAACCAGCGCTTCGGCAACTTCGGGCACGTCACGTTGCGGCGGGTCGAAACCCCTTGGGGGGTACCGACGATGGTGCACGCCGCGCTGGCCGACGTGTACATGGAAGCGTGCAAGGAGGCGGCCGCGCAGTGCTCGTGGCGGCCTCAGCGCATCGACTCCTACAACCCCCGGCTGATCCGCGGCAGCTCCTCGCCGAGCATGCACGGCTGGTGCCTGGCCTGGGACATCTTCGCCACCGGCCCAACGACGCCGCCGCCCGGTGGTGTATGGCACCCGACCGACACGTTCGGTGACGACTTCGCCCGTTGCTTCGAACGGCGGGGTTTCTACTGGGGCCAGCGCTTCGGGCGGCAGGACTGGCCGCACATGGAGTGGCCGGGTCCGCCACCAGGAGGACGGGTCATCCCTGCCAAAGACGACGAGGAGGTCGACGTGCTGGTACCGGGAAGCAACGACAAGAAGGCCGTGGAGCTGTGGCAGCGCCGCCTTGGTGAGTGGCTGGGCAAGCCGTTCGGTGCGAACTCCAAGTACGGCGAGATCGACGGCGACTACGGGCCCAAGACCACCCTGGCGGTCAAGGACGCCCAGAAGAAGCTGGGGCTGCGCCGCACCGGCTTCATCGACGCGGTCACGATGAACGAGCTGACGTTCGCGCTGCTGCGCGGCGGGGACGGGGCCGGCCAGGGCAAGGCCCGTAGCGGCGCCCGCCGCTGAACGACGTCCGCTTTCCAACCGGCGCCCTCGCACCGTAGGCTGCACGAGCCCAGCGCACAGGGCGGCGCCGGCGGGGTGCCGACATCGCGAAGGGTGAGGGTGAGCAGATGCCGAAGATCGCCAGGAAACGCGACGACGACTCGAGCCGTGCTGGCTTCCGCTGGGGCAAGGCCGGCTCCGGCCAGCAGCCACCAGCTGCCGGTGGGCCCGACGCCCCAGGGGTCAGCGGGTCGCGCGGGCCCAAGACGCTGTTGCAGCGCTGGCAGCAGCGGCGCCAGCGGCCCCGGGGGTAGCTGAACCATGAGCGACGCGCCGCCCTCCGACGACGCGTCGCCTCCCGGTAGCGTGCCGCCCCCCGACGGTGCGCCGCGGCGCGACCGCCCGCTGCTGCGCAGCGGGGTCATCTCCGAGGCGCTGACCGACCCCCACCAGCGCCAGAAGCTGCGCCTGCCCGAGGATCCCAACGCTGCGGGCCCGATGGTCGTTGAGCTCAACCTGCTGCACGAGGAGGGACTGGACGGCGCCGAGGAGCGGTTCAAACAGCTGTACGTCGCCGAGGTAGGCGCCTGGGAACCCGATCCTCCCGAGCCGGTGGCTGGCACCTACTACCGTTGTGACCTGTCGATGACCGCGGTTCGCCAGCTGGTGCGCCGTGATCAGCGCTCGGGCGTCGGCCGCCGGGCCATCTACCGCATCTGGCCGGACTTTCCCGTCAAACCCCTGCTGGACCGCTCCGTCACGACCGTCAAGGCCGACGCGGCCCGCCGCGCCTACGAGGCCAGCGGGCACGAGATCACCTGGGCGGTCATCGACTCGGGTATCGACGAGAAACACCCGCACTTCGCCGCGAACAACACTCTGCAGGGCGACGTGAAGCGGCTGCACAAGGACTTCACCGGGGGCGACGAGCCCCTGCGCGACGGCTTCGGGCACGGCACCCACGTGGCGGGGATCATCGCCGGCGGGCTCGGCGCCGGGACGGACCTGACCGTGCGAGCCGGCCGCAGGGTCCTCGACGAGGTCGACGACACCGAGCGGATCGAGGGCCGCGAGATCCCCGACCCGACCCGTCTCGCGGGGGTCGCCCCACACGCCAAGCTGGTCAGCCTCAAGGTGCTCGACGACAGCGGCGAGAGCCGCTCGACCAATGTGCTGGCCGCCCTGCAGTACGTGCGCGAGAAGGTCAACGGGCACGGCAAGCTGCTGCGCATCCACGGGGTGAACCTCAGCCTCGGCTACGAGTTCGACGCCCATTGGTTCGCCTGCGGCCAGAGTCCCATCTGCGTGGAGGTCGACCGGCTGGTGCAGTCGGGGGTGGTCGTGGTCGTGGCCGCCGGCAACACCGGCTACGGACAGCTGATGGCGCGCGAGGGCGTGACCAGCACCGGGATGTCGCTGACCATCAACGATCCGGGCAACGCCGACGAGGCCATCACTGTCGGCGCGACGCACCGCGACAGCCCGCACACCTTCGGCGTGTCGTACTTCTCGTCGAAGGGTCCCACCGGCGACGGGCGCCTCAAGCCCGACCTGGTGGCGCCGGGTGAACGGATCACCTCCTGCGCCGCCGGCCGTCGGCGCGACGAGATCGCCGGGCTGCTGGACGGTCTAGAACCCGACGAGGTCGCCGCCTACATCGAGGACAGCGGCACGTCGATGGCGGCGCCGCACGTGTCGGGGGCAGTCGCCGCCTTCCTGTCGGTGCGACGCGAGTTCATCGGACGGCCCAGCGTGGTCAAGCGGCTGTTCTGCGACAACGCGACCTCGCTCGGACGTGAGCGGTATTTCGAGGGCCACGGCATGGTCGATCTCATGCGGGTCATCCAGGCGGTCTGAACCGGCGAGCCCTCGTGCAGCGAAGCGGTAGACACAAGACGAAACGGAGCGCAGATGCCGAAGATCGCGGGCTTGGAGCACTGGGAGGTCAGCTATGACGCGGCTGGCAAGCTGGCCGGCGGGGACGGCGAGGCGGTCGTCGCCGGGGCGGCCGCCGCGGGCCTGACCGACCTGCTGGTGTTCTCCCACGGGTGGAACAACGACACCGAAGTCGCGCGGGGGATGTACCAGCGCTTCTTCACCCTCGTCGCCGAGATCCTCGACGACCGCGGCGTGGAGCTGGACAAGGTCGGGACCCTCGGCGTGCTGTGGCCGTCGATGCGCTGGCCCGACGAGGACACCGGCACGGGCCGCGGCGGTGCCGCCAGCGCCGAAAGGCGGGTCAGCGACGCGGCACTGGTGGACTCGCTGCGCGACACCTTCCCCGGTGCGGCGCAGCAGACCGCGCTCGGCGAGCTCGCCCGACTGCTGAGGGAACGTCCCGAAGACCCCGAGGCCCTGGGCGCCTTCCAGGCCCACATGCGCACCCTGGCCGAGGCCGACCCACCCTCGCCGGTCGGTGAGGACGGCGGTGAGAACGCCCTGCTCGACGACGACGCCGAGGCGGTGTTCGATCGCATGGCCGCGGCGGCGCCGGCGCCTCGCAGCGGTGGCGCGGCCGGCTTCGGCGGCTTCGCGCGACTGTGGAACGGTGCCAAGGAGGCGCTGCGCCAGCTGACCTACTGGCAGATGAAGGCGCGGGCGGGCGTGGTCGGCCAGACCGGCCTCGGCCCGCTGCTCGGGCGGGTGCACGAGGCGGCGCCCGACCTGCGACTCCACCTGCTCGGCCACAGCTTCGGTGGCCGGGTGGTCGCCTTCAGTCTGGCCGGCCTGCCCGAGTCGGCGGTGCGCGACACGCCGGTCGCGTCGCTGTCACTTATCCAGGCGGCGTTCAGCCACTTCTCGTTCGCCGACGAGCTGCCGCACGACCGCAAGCGCAGCGGCGCGCTGGCCGGCATGCAGCGGCGTGTCGGCGGTCCGATCCTGGTGACCCATTCGTTGCGCGACAGCGCGGTCGGGACCGCCTATCCGATGGCGTCGCTGGCGGGACGCCAGGACGCCGCGGGCGCTGACGACCTGCTGTACCGCTGGGGTGCGCTTGGCCACGACGGCGCCCAAGCCGTGCCGGCCGACGCGGCCCCCCTGCGGGCGGTCGGCTCTGCCTACGACTTCGGGCCCGGCCGGTTCCTCAACCTCGACGGCAACAAGGTCATCGTCAACGGCGGGCCGCCAGCGGGAGCCCACTCCGACATCTTCCACCCGGAGCTGGCCTGGGCCGTGCTGATCGCGGGAGGACTGGTGCAGCCGCCCTGAGCCGAGGGTTGGGGAGTACTACGCTGCGTGACACCGACGCTGCGCTCTGGCATACTGGGGACCGCGAGGCCGCTCGGCCCAGCGGATGGGGCGGGGGAACGCATGGACAACACCTCGGTGGCCGCGCGGCTGGGTGGCGGACTGGTCAACTCGCTGTCGGCCGACGTCGGCATGGCCCGCGAACGAGCCCGCCGCCAGCGCCTGGCGGGACTGGCGGTCGTCCTCAGCCTTCCACTGAGCTTCCTGTGGTACCGGATCCTGTCCGGTGCCGCGTTCAACGTGTTCGCCTTGCCGTCGCTGGGCGACGACTGGCTGTACTACCTGTTGCCGGTGGCGCTCATCGCCGCGCTGGGTGCGGCGATGGCGATGCCGCTGATGTCGGGCCGCTCT
The DNA here is from genome assembly GCA_030858865.1 of Actinomycetota bacterium. GTDB lineage: Bacteria > Actinomycetota > Nitriliruptoria > Euzebyales > Egibacteraceae > JACCTL01. The sequence continues at coordinate 13,747 of JALZLF010000009.1, forward strand.
CCTCATCTGCTGTTCCGGCCCGAACAGATCGACGTCAGCTTCGACGACGTCAAGGGCCTGGACGGGATCGTCGACGAGGTCGTCAAGACGCTCAACACCTTCCTGGGCTATGCGCTGTACCGCGACCGCCTCGGCGGCAACCCCCGCCGGGGGCTGCTGTTCGAGGGCGCTCCGGGCACCGGCAAGACCCACCTCGCCAAGGCGATGGCGCGCCAGGCCGGCGTGCCGTTCTTGTTCGTCTCGGCGACCAGCTTCCAGTCCATGTGGTACGGGGCGACCTCGCGCAAGATCCGCAGCTACTTCAAGCAGCTGCGCAAGGCCGCCTTGCGTGAGGGTGGCGCCATCGGCTTCATCGAGGAGATCGACGCGATCGCGACGACCCGCGGCGGCCTTGACGCCACTCCCCTTCCAAACGGGCGGCTGGCCGGCGCCTGTTCGCGTGCCGGGCTGTCTCCCGGCGGAATGCAGGTGTCGGGCTTCGGCAGCTCCGAAGGCACCGGAGGCATCGTCAACGAGCTCCTGGTGCAGCTGCAGTCCTTCGACGCGCCGCCGCTGCGCGATCGCTCATACAACCAGCTGGTGGGCGTTGCCAACGCATACCTGCCAGCGCACCGCCAGCTGGCCAAGCGTAAGGCGCGCTACTCCAACGTCCTGGTCATCGCGGCCACCAACCGCGCCGAGAGCCTGGACCCGGCGCTGTTGCGGCCCGGCCGCTTCGACCGGCGGCTGAGCTTCGAGCTGCCAGCCAAGCTGGCCCGTCGCGACCTCGTGGACCATTTCCTGTCGAACAGGTCTCACGCCGCCGAGCTCGACGACGACAGCCGCCGCGAGCAGCTTGCCGGCCAGACCTTCGGCTACACGCCCGTGATGATCGAGCACCTGCTCGACGAGGCCCTGGTCATCGCGCTGGGCAACGGCCGCGACGAGCTGGCCTGGCATGACATCCAGGAGGCACGCCTCACCGGTGAGGTCGGCATCAAGAACCCCGTGGACTACACCGAGTTGGAGCGGCGCACGGTGGCCACCCATGAGGCCGGTCACGCCACCGTCGCCTACCTGGCGGGCACCCGGCGCCTCGAAGTGCTGTCCATCGTCAAGCGGAAGGGATCACTCGGGCTGCTGGCGCACGGCGATCCCGAGGAGGTGTATACGCGCACGCGCAGCGAGATGATGAGGCTGATCGACATCGCCATGGGTGGCATGTGCGCCGAGGAGCTGTACTTCGGCGAGTCTGGCACCGGGCCGAGCGGTGACCTGGCCGGCGCGACGCAGATCGCCTGTGAGGTGGTTGGGTCAGCGGGGATGGCCGGCTCGCTGGTGTCGTTGGCGGCCGTGCAGGAAGGCGCGCTGAACACCTCGAACCTGGTCGGCCGCGTTCTGGCCGACCCCTACACGCGGCCGGAGGTCGACCGGCTGCTGACGCAGGCCAAGGCAGGCGCGCGGGCGCTGCTGGACGCCAACCGTCACCTCGTCGAGGCGCTGCGCGACGCCTTGCTCGAGCGCGACGAGCTGATCGGCGAGGAGATCACCGCCGTGCTCGTCGGTGCGGGTAGCCCGGTCCGCGACGGACTGCACATCGAGCGTCGCTCGGACCGCCGGCGCCGGAACTGGTTGGCGCCCGACAGCTGATGGCGTGCAGGTCGTGCCCGGTCCGTGTTCGGTCCAGGCATCCCCGCGACAGCAGAGGCGCCGCCCGGATCGGGAGCGGCGCCTCTGCTTTGCGAATCGAGCGGGTGCTGGCTAGCCCAACCCGAGCTGGGCGCTGCACGACGGCCAGGCGCCCCAGCCCTGCGAGGCCTGGACACGCTCAGCCACGGCGATCTGCTCGCTGGCCGACGCCTCGTGCGGCATGCCGCTGCCGCCGAAGCCCTGCCAGGTCGAAAGGCTGAACTGCAGCCCACCGTAGTAGCCGTTGCCCGTGTTGATGCTCCAGTTTCCACCGGACTCGCACTCGGCCAGGCTGGCCCACACCCCGGAGCTCGGCGCCGCCGAAGACGGGGCCGGCGCGCTGTCCTGGGTGCTGCTGGTGTCCGTGCTGCTGGTGTCGCTGCTGCTGCTGCTCCGCGAGGCACTGCTGTCCACGCGCGGAGGGGCGACGGGTGCCACCGCGACCGGTGCGGGCGGTGCCGGCAGCGACCGACGCTCGAGCTCGGCGCCCTTGGCGGGGATGCGCAGCCGGGCGCCAACCGTGATGAGGTCGGGATCGTCGATCTTGGGATTGGCGTCGAACAGTCGCCGCCAGCCCGAGGTTCCCTCGATGCCGAAGTCCGCGGCGATCAAGCTGAGCGAGTCTCCGGCCACCACCTTGTAGGTCTGCGGCTTCGCCGGAGCGGCAAGGGCCGCTGTGGCCGGCAGAGCCACGATCATCAGGACGGCAATGGCCGTCGCGGTCACGCCGGCGCGGGTCCGAGCCAGTCGGCCTCGGCGGGCGCCACAGGTGTTGTCCAACATTCGTCCTCGTTGCTCGTGGGTCGACAGCGAACGCACGCGGGTGCCATCGCGGGGGCGACGGCAACGAGGTGCGTTCGGGCCCGGTTCTGTCGGGCACTGGCGTGATCAGCACGCCGAAAGCAGCCATGGGCATGAAGGCGCCCCTTGTTGTGTGGACCAACCAGGGACGAAGACCGAGACGGCTGCGGAACTGTGGACGGCGCCGATGCGGCACCGTCGGAGTGTCAAGCGGCGACCGGCACGACACCGAACCGCTCCGCCGACGGTAGCCGCGTCTGCCCCCATCGCAGCCAAGGGGGGTGGCCGTCCGTACAGTGGGGGTTGTCCGGCCTCCCCCGGTGTCGCAGGTCAGAGGGGGTTTGGGCAAAACAGCCAAGGACTAGTCAATCTTCGACCTCGACGCGAATCTCGTGCCATCCAGTGGCCCCGTCGGGCACCACCGGGCGGGGCTGCCCGGTCTGGGTCGTGCCCTCGGCATCGGTCGCGCGGACACGGACGCTGTGCGGACCAGGGACCGCCTGCCACTCGTAGACCCATTGGCGCCAGGTGTCGTCGTTCAAGGCTGCGCCCAGCCGCGCCTCGGCCCACGGTTGCTCGTCGACTTGCACCTCGACTCGCCGCACCCCCCCGCGCGCCTGCGCCCAGGCCACACCGGCGATCGGGGCTGGTCCGGCCGGAAGTCGCGCGCCCGTCACGGGCACGTCGATGCGGGACTGGGTCTTGATCGGGCCCCGCTTGGACCAACCCCTTGGGATCCAGTAGGCGTCGAACGACTCCAGCGTTGTCAGCTCGAGTTCGCTCAGCCACTTGGTGGCCGACACGTAGCCATACAGGCCTGGCACCACCAGGCGGACCGGAAAGCCGTGCTCGACGGGCAACGCCTCACCGTTCATCGCCACGGCGAGCAACGCGGCCCTTCCGTCGTAGGCCGCGGAGGTGGGAAAGCCGGCGGTGAAGCCGTCGACCGAGCGCCCGACGATCTGGCTGGCGCCGTCGTCGACGCCCGCACGGTCCAGTACCTTGCGCAAAGGCACACCCGACCACAACGCGTTGCCGATGAGCTGACCCCCGACCTCGTTGGAGACGCAGCACAGCGTCGTCCAGTGCTCTTCGGTCCCCATCGCCGTCAGCTCGTCGAAGGTCAACTCCAGCGGCTGGTCGACCATGCCGGTGACCGCCAGCCGCCAGCTGTCGACGTCGACGCGGGGGACGACCAGCGCGGTGTCGATTCGGTAGAAGCGCTCGTTGGGCGTGACGAACGGCACCACGCCGTCGATGCCGAGATCCGCTCCAGCCGGTGGCGCCTCCGCCTGACGTGCGGGCTTGGGCAGCGCCAGCGCGGCGCGCGAGGCGGTCACGCCAGCCCGTTGGGCCAACCAGCGACCACCCGCGGCCGACACCGCCGCTACGGCCACCAGAGCGGGCCGTCCGTCGGTGGCGTACCCGACCGGGAAGCCTGCGGTGAAGCCGTCCACGGAGCCGGACAGCACCTGCTCGGCCTCGGGCCGCACGCCCGCGCGGGCGAGGAC
>JALZLF010000065.1 GCA_030858865.1 Actinomycetota bacterium
GCTTCCTCGCCGACGGGGAGCTGGACAAGGCCGAGCAGGCCGACCAGCTCCCCGACCAGATCGACCCCGCCGAGCACCACGAGGCGCTCAAGGCGCTCGGGGTCGATCCGGGGCTGCTGCTCACCCAGAAGGCGAACCTGGAGGCTTCCGACCCCGACAGTTCGTGAGGGGCCGCGCCATCGACGCGATGGGAGTGCGCCCCTACGCGATCATCAGGCGGTCGTGTGTTGCGTCCACATCGACTTTCACCGTGTCGCCCTCCGACAGGCGGCCGTCGAGCAGCGCCAGGGCGACCTTGTCCTCCAGCTCGCGGCGCAGGACGCGCTTGAGCGGGCGGGCGCCGAACACGGGGTCGTAGCCTCGCTCGGCGAGCCAGTCGCGGGCAGCGTCGGTCAGGTCCAGGCCGAGGTCGCGCTGCGCGAACCGCTGGCGCACCCGTTCGAGCTGCACGTCGACGATCGAGCGCAGCTGCGCCAGGCCGAGGCGGCGGAAGATCAGGATCTCGTCGAGGCGGTTGAGGAACTCGGGTCGAAAGTGCTCCCGAACCGCTGCCATCACCCGCTCGCCCACGACCTCGTCGGACTCGGTCGGGTCCAGGATCCACTGGCTGCCCAGGTTCGACGTCATGATCACCACGGTGTTGCGGAAGTCGACGGTGTGGCCTTGCCCGTCGGTCAGGCGGCCGTCGTCGAGCACCTGCAGCAGCGCGTTGAACACGTCGGGGTGGGCCTTTTCGACCTCGTCGAGCAGCACCACCGAGTAGGGACGGCGGCGCACCGGCTCGGTCAGCTGCCCGCCCTCCTCGTAGCCGACGTACCCGGGCGGCGCGCCGACCAGGCGGGAGACGGTGTGCTTCTCGCCGTACTCGCCCATGTCCAAGCGGATCATGGCGCGCTCGTCGTCGAACAGGAACTCGGCCAGCGCCCGGGCCAGCTCGGTCTTGCCGACACCGGTTGGCCCGAGGAACAGAAACGACCCGAGCGGGCGGTCGGGGTCGGCGAGCCCGGCACGCGAGCGGCGCACGGCGTCGGCGACGGCCTTGACCGGCTCGTCCTGGCCGATGACGCGCCGTCGCAACACGTCCTCCAGCCGCACGAGCTTGTCACGCTCGCCCTCCAGCAGCCGGGTGACGGGCACGCCGGTCCAGCGCGAGACGATCTCAGCGACGTCCTCGGCGTCGACCTCCTCTTTGAGCATGCGCTGGGAGGCCTGCAGCTCGGCAAGCCGCTGTGTGGACTGCTCCAGCTGCCGCTCGAGGGCGGGGATCCGCCCGTAGCGCAGTTCGGCGGCGGCCTGCAGGTCGCCGTCGCGCTCAGCGCGCTCGGCACGCTCGCGGGCTTCCTCGATCGCCGACTTCGCCTCGCGGACCCCGCCGATGGCAGCCTTCTCCGCCTCCCAATGGGTCGTCAACAAGCCCATCTCGCCGCGCAGCGACTCGAGGTTGTCGGCGATCTCACGAAGACGCTGCTGGGCGGCCGCGTCCTCGGTGCTCTCGCCCTCCAGCGCGGCCTTCTCGATCTCCAGCTGCTTGATGCGCCGGTGGAGCACGTCGATCTCCGACGGCATCGAGTCGATCTCGATGCGCAAGCGACTGGTGGCCTCGTCCACGAGGTCGATCGCCTTGTCTGGCAGGAACCGCTCGGTCAAATACCGGTCGGACAGCCGGGCGGCGGCCGTCAGTGCCGAGTCGGTGATGCGCACGCCGTGGTGGACCTCGTAGCGTTCCTTGAGTCCTCGCAGGATGGCCACGGTTGCTTCGACGCTGGGCTCGCCGACGTTGACCGGTTGGAAGCGGCGTTCCAGCGCCTTGTCCTTCTCGATCTGGCGGTACTCCTCCAGGGTCGTGGCACCGATCATGCGCAGCCGACCGCGCGCCAGCAGCGGCTTGAGCATGTTGCCGGCGTCCATCGCGCCCTCGACCTTGCCGGCGCCCACGATGGTGTGCAGCTCGTCGACGAAGGTGACGATCTGCCCGTCGCTGCTTTCAATCTCCTTGAGGACGGCCTGCAGGCGCTCCTCGAACTCGCCGCGGTACTTGGCCCCGGCGATGATCGAGGACAGGTCAAGCGTCACGAGCCGCTTGTCCTTCAGGCCCTCTGGCACGTCGCCTGCGACCATGCGCTGGGCCAACCCCTCGACGATGGCGGTCTTGCCGACCCCCGGATCGCCGATGAGCACCGGGTTGTTCTTGGTGCGCCGGGACAGCACCTGGATGACGCGGCGGATCTCCTCGTCGCGCCCGATCACCGGGTCGAGCCGGCCGTCGCGGGCCTGTGCGGTCAGATCGGTGGCGAAACGCTCGAGGGCCTGGAAGGTGTCCTCGGGCGTCTGGCTGGTGACCCGCTGGTTGCCTCGGACCTCCTTCAGCACCACCAGCAGGTCGTCGGCGTCGATCCCCGCCTCGCGCAGCAGCGTTCCGGCCTGCCCGCGCTCGGCGGCCAGCGCCAGCAGGAGGTGCTCGGTCGAGGTGTAGTCGTCGCCGAGCGCGCCGGCCCGCGCCTGCGCGTCGTCGATCACGGCCACCAGCGCCCGGGAGATCCCCGGCTGCCCGGTGCTGCCGTGGGCGGCGGGCAGCGTACGCAGTGCCGTCTCGGTGGCCGAGCGCAGCGCGGCCGGGGTTGATCCCAGCCGGGTGACGGCTGGGTACACCGGCCCCTCGGGCTGGCCGAGCAGCGCGTGCAGCAGGTGCAAGGCGACGATCTCGGGGTTGCCGCGTTCGCTGGCCAGGGTGGCGGCGGCCTGGACGGCCTCGCGGGCCTTCAGCGTGAAGCGATCAAAGTCCATGAGCCCATCCTATCCGCATGGCAGGCATGAAACCTACTTATGTAACTATCATATTCTCGCGGCATCCGCGATGTGGCCGAGGCGCGGCTGCGGCACAATGCTGCCATGAACCGCGTCGACCTCGAGTTCGTGGCCGAGCGGCTGCGCGCCGCGGGTGCCCGCTTCGCCTTCCTGCACGGCAGCCGCGGTGAGGGTGTGGCACGACCAGACTCCGATGTCCGGGCGCTTGCTGTTCGAGGTGGACCCGGAGGTGCGCGTCAACTGGCAGGCCACGACCCGTCGCATCGACCTGCACACGCTGCGACAGGTCGACGACCGGCGAGTCGCGGGCTACTTGGACGGATTGGGGGACTAGGAGGACAACGTGGCGGCCCTCGCCTCGCTCATCACCACCTGAGTTGGGCAACCAGGTGGGGTGCGGTGGCCAACGCCAGTGCCAGCACCAAGAATGTTGCCAGCGACGCTGACGACGGGCTGATCCACCGGGATCGCGGCTGACTCAAAATGACGCTCTTCATCCCAGTCGGCTGGCCGCCAGCACCAGCCCGGTGTTCGCCGTCAGCGCTGCCACCAGTCCGAGAACGATGACGCGCGTCTGGGTCGTGACCAGCGTGGCCATCTCGCCTCGGATGGTCCCGACGATGCGGTGCTCCATGGCTTCCAGGCGCGCGTCCAGAAGCTCGAAACGATGGTCGACGGCATCGAAGCGCCGGTCGACGTCGTGGCGCAGCATCGCGACACCGTGCGACGTCGCGATCTCGGGGCCCTCGACCGTCGGAAGGTAGGACATGAGCGTGTGCCGAGCACCTGCTCGAGACGGTCAAGCAGGTCTTGCCGCGCGCTCCTCGACTGCCATGGTCTCTCCTCAGCGCCGATCGGTCAACGCCGACGGTACGGGCAGGAGCCAAGGTCGAGGCCTGGCGCGAGATCCTGGCTGTGGACAGCGGCAGGCGGGTTAGCGGCGGCGGGCCGGTTGGTGGCGCTCGATGGCCGACGGGCGGTACAGCACCAGCTCGCGCCCGGTGGAGCGCAACGCCTCGGCCACGGCCTGGTGCGCCGCCTGGCGCGCCCGCTCCGCCGCCGCCCGCGCCTGCTCGAGCTGGGCGGACAGGCGCTCCACCTCGTCCTGGAGAGCCAGGATGCGCAGCACCCCGGCGAGGTTGACCCCGTCGCCCTGGGTCAGCTCCTGGATCAGGCGCACGCGGTCGACGTCGCGCTGGGAGTAGCGGCGGGTGCCACCTGATGTCCGCGCCGGCTTGAGCAGGCCCTTGCGCTCGTAGGTGCGCAACGTCTGCGGGTGCACCCCGGCCAGCTCCGCGGCGACGGAGATGATGAACACCGCCCGGGCCGGTACGGCCATGCCTTAGGCCTCCTGCCCCGCGACCCGCAGGGCAGCTTCGAGGTGCTCGCGGACCGCGGTGTCCTCGGTGGCGGCGTAGTCCTCCAGCAGCTTGCGCTGAGTGCGGGTCAGCTTGCGCGGGACCGCGACGTCGATGGTGACCAGCAGGTCGCCGCGGCGCCCGCCGCTGCGGTGGCCCCCGCGACCCTTGACGCGCAGGGTACGGCCGCTCTCGGTGCCGGCGGGCACCTTGAGCGTGACGGGTTCGTCCAGGGTCGGGATCCGCACCTTGGTGCCCAACGCCGCCTCGCTGAACGTCACGGGGACGCGCAGGGTCAGGTCGTCGCCGCGACGCCCGAACAGCTCGTGGCCCTCCACCGTGACGTTGACGTACAGGTCACCGGCGGGGCCGCCGTAGCTGCCGGCCTCGCCCTTGCCGGGCAGGCGGATGCGGGCACCGTCGCGTACGCCGGCGGGGATGCGGGCCCGGATGTCCCGGTTGCGGACCTCTGCGCCCGACCCGCCGCAGTGCGTGCAGGGCTCGGGGATGATCCGTCCGCTGCCGCCACAGGTCGGGCAGGGCTCGGAGAACCCGAACAGCCCCTGGTTGTTGGACACGGCTCCAAGACCGTTGCACGTCGAACAGGTTTCCACGGGGGTGCCCGGCTTGGCGCCCGTGCCGAAGCACACCGAGCAGGGCGCCCTTCCCGCGACGCGCAGCGTGGTCGTGGCCCCCGCCATCGCGTCGGCGAAGGACAGGCGCAGCTGTGTCTCCAGGTCTCGCCCCCGTCGGGCGCTGGTCCCCGCCTGCCGCGTCTGCCCCGAACCGCCGAAGGTGCTGCCGGAGCCGAAGAGGCCGCCGAGCAGGTCTTCGACGTTGATGTTCTGCCCGCCGCCGAAGCGGCCGTTCCCGCCGAAGCCGCCGAAGCCCCCCGGCCCCCCGGCACTGAAGCCACCGCTGCCGACCAGGTCGCGGACCCGGTCGTACTCCTGGCGCTTCTCGGGATTGGACAGCACCGAGTTGGCCTCGCTCACCTCTTTGAAGCGGGTCTCCGCCTTGGTGTCGCCCGGCCGGGCGTCAGGGTGCAGCTCGCGGGCCAGCTTGCGGTACGCCTTCGAGACGTCAGCCTGTGAGGCGTCCTTGGCCACGCCGAGGACGCCGTAGTAGTCCTTCTCGAAGTAGTCGCGCTGGCTCATCGTGTTCGTGCCCTATGTCGCTGTCCGCTTGCGGTGCCGGCCGTGCTACCGAGCCACTTTGACCGAAGCTGGGCGCAGCACCCTGCCCTTGAAGCGGTAACCCGGCCGCAGGACCTCCACGACCACCGGCTCGCGCTCGACCGGGTCGCCGTTGGGCGCCGGCTGCTGATCGGCCGCTTCGTCGTCGGCGGCCGCGACCTGCATCATCGCCTCGTGGTGGTTGGGGTCGAACACCGCCCCGGGGCCGTCAACGTCCTCCAGACCGGCTCGGCGCAGCACGTCCAGCAGCTGGCCGTGCACCATCTGCACGCCTTTGGCCAGCTGGTCGGACGGGTCGCGCTCGGTGGCCGCCCGCAACGCGAAGCCGAAGTTGTCCAGCACGCCGAGCAGGTCGGTGACCAGCTGCTGGGCGCCCCGGTCGAGGGCGTCCATGCGTTCCCGCGTGGCGCGGCGCCGGTAGTTGTCGAACTCGGCGCGCTCGCGACGCAGGTGATCCAGGTACTCGTCGCGGCTGCGCTCGGCCTCAGCCAGTGCCGCCACCAGCGGATCTTCCAGCGGATCTTCCGAGTCCGGCGTCGGCTCAGCCTCGGGCTGCGGCTCCGCCGCAGGCTCCGGGTGTCCGGCTTCGAGCTGCGGCTCCGGCTGCTCGACATCCTCGGAGGAGGCCGGAACCGTCGGGTCGTGGGGATCGGCAGTCATGGCCTAGGCGGCGCCTTTGTCGTCGTCGCGCTCATCGCCTTCGTCCACGACCTCGGCGTCGACGATGTCGTCGTCACTGGAGGCCTGGCCGCCGGCGAACCCGCCGGTCGTGGCCTGGCCGGCCTGGTCAGCCGCACCCGCGGCGTACAGGGCCTGGCCGACCTCCTGGCTGACGCGCATCAGGTCGTCGGTGGCCGTGGTGATGGCGTCGGCATCACTGCCTTCCAGCGCGGAGCGCACCTTGCCCTGCGACTCCTCCAGCCGCGCCTTGTGCTCGGCGGAGATCTTGTCGCCGTTGTCGCGGACCAGCTTCTCGGTCGAGTACAGCAGCGTGTCTGCGTTGTTGCGGGCATCGGCCTCGACGCGGCGCTTGCGGTCCTCCTCGGCGAAGGCCTCGGCGTCATGGACCATGCGGTCGATGTCCTCCTTGGGCAGCGCGGACTGACCGGTGATGGTCATCGACTGCTCCTTACCGGTGCCCCGGTCCTTGGCCGAGACGTGGACGATGCCGTTGGCGTCGATGTCGAAGGTGACCTCGATCTGCGGCACGCCACGCGGCGCGGGCGGGATGTCGACCAGTTGGAACTTGCCGAGGGTCTTATTGAAGCCGGCCATCTCGCGCTCCCCCTGCAGCACGTGGATCTCAACCTGCGGCTGGCTGTCGTCGGCGGTGGTGAAGACCTCCGACTTGCGCGTCGGGATGGTGGTGTTGCGCTCGATGAGCTTGGTCATGACGCCGCCCTTGGTCTCGATGCCCAGCGACAGCGGGGTGACGTCGAGCAGCAGGACGTCTTTGACCTCGCCCCGCAGCACCCCGGCCTGCAGGGCGGCGCCGACCGCGACGACCTCGTCGGGGTTGACCCCCTTGTGGGCGTCCTTGCCGCCGGTCAGCTCGCGGACCAGATCGGCCACCGCCGGCATGCGGGTCGAGCCGCCGACCAGGATCACGTGGTCGATGTCGGCCGTGGACCCGCCGGCGTCACGGATGGCCGCGTTGAACGGGGCCTTGGTGCGCTCCAGCAGGTCGGCGGTCATCTGGTTGAACTGCGACCGGGTCAGCGTGGACTCCAGGTGCAGCGGCCCCTCGGCGGTCGCCGTGATGAACGGCAGGTTGACGGAGGTCTCCGTGGTGGACGACAGCTCCTTCTTTGCCTTCTCCGCAGCCTCGCGCAGGCGCTGGGTGGCCATCTTGTCCTTGGACAGGTCGACGCCGTGGGCGTCGCGGAACGACTTGACCAGCCAGTCGATAACCTTCTGGTCCCAGTCGTCGCCGCCGAGGTGGGTGTCACCCGAGGTCGACTTGACGTCGAACACACCCTCGGCGATCTCCAGCACCGACACGTCGAAGGTGCCGCCGCCGAGGTCGTAGACCAGAACCGTCTGCTCGGCCTCCTTGTCCAGGCCGTACGCCAACGCCGCGGCCGTCGGCTCGTTGATGATGCGCAGAACCTCAAGGCCGGCGATCTGGCCGGCTTCCTTGGTGGCCTGCCGCTCGGCGTCACCGAAGTAGGCCGGCACCGTGACGACCGCCTGGGTCACCTCGTCGCCCAGGTACGCCTCTGCGTCGCGCTTGAGCTTCATCAGGATCCGCGCACTGATCTCCTGCGCGGTGTAGTTCTTGCCGTCGATGACGGTCGCCCAGTCGGTGCCCATGTGCCGCTTGACCGACTGCACCGTGCGGTCAGGGTTGGTCACGGCCTGCCGCTTTGCGACCTCACCGACGAGCACCTCCCCGGACTTGGAGAAGCCAACCACCGACGGGGTCGTGCGCGCCCCTTCGGCGTTCGCGATGACGGTGGACTCACCGCCCTCGAGGACGGCCACCACCGAGTTGGTGGTGCCCAGGTCGATCCCCACTGCCTTGGCCATTGCTTGCTGCCACCTCCGGGCCCCACGGGCCGTCGTCGAAGTTCCGTCTTCCACAGGTTAGCGAGGCCAGCGGCCACCGCAACCCAACATGAGCGTAGAGGACTGAGATTTTCAGCCCGGCAGTGGCTCAGCCGTTAGGCGCGCCAGCGACGGGACAGCGGTCG
>JALZLF010000074.1 GCA_030858865.1 Actinomycetota bacterium
GACCCCTGCTGAAGCAGCGGCACCGTGCCGATGTTCCAGGTGACGGTCCGGGTGCTGCTGTTGTAGCGGTCCGGGCCGGTGGCCGACACGAACGTGACCCCGGCGGGCAGCTTGTCGGTGATCTTGACCTGTTCGGGCTATGGCTGAGGTCCTGTGGGTCGCAGGCCTCGTCACCACTGCACATCGCCCCGGAGCGCAGCAGGGCGCTGACCCGGATGGTGCCGACGGGTTGGCGCCGCCGGCGAGGTCGATGGTGACCTGCCGGCCGTCGACCGTCTCCGTTGTCGCGTCGCCGGCAAAGTCCGAATCCGGCGGGCGGGAGACGTAGTTGGTCGCCTCGGCGTCGTCGATCAGGCCTCGAGGTTGGCGCCGTCGCCGGTGGCGGTGGCGCCCCGGTTCACCGAGGCCCAGTTTGGTGGCCATGTAGAACTTGGTCGTCTTGGTCGTCGATGCCGTGAACTCCCGGGTGTGCCGCGACAGGCCGTAGCCGGGCGCCGCGATCACGAACACGTAGGTGCCGGGCACGAACTTGGCGGTGGTCCCGATCGACGTCGTCGGGTCGGTGTCGGCGATCGGCGGACCCTGCCCTCGTAGCGCCCGACGTGAATCCGTGCGTCGGGGATCGACGTGCCGTTCTCGTCGACCGGCTTGAAGGTGATCGTCGCCTCGCTGCCGGTCCTCGGCGACTCGAAGTTGGTGGTGGGCTGCGGGTCGTCGGTGCCCGGGTAGGCGTCGAAGACCATCTGCATCCAACGACGGTTGCCGGGGCACTTGTCGGCCGGAAGGATCCCTTCGGTCGCCCAGGAAGACTGCGGGCTCGTCGCGAAGGTGCCGTAGTAGGCCGCTGGGCCCTGGTTCGCGTCGTCGAACGGACACACCTCCACGGCGTAGGTGCCGGAGGACTCCCCGCCTGGGGAGTACGTGATCGCCTCGGGGTTGGCGCCCAGGGGGATGTCGGACGACGCGACCTTGGCCCCACTCAGGTCGTAGAGATTGGTAGCTATCGAAGAAACTTGCTGGTGGTGTTGTCGGCCAGAACCCTGCCGCCGGTCTGGCAGGTCGCGCAGTAGTGCACGGTGTAGTCGCGGTAGGCGACCTCGCGTACGGCGTCGCCGCAGACGGGGCAAGCCCCGCCCGTACGCCCGTGCACGTTGCCGGGGCGGTCCTTGGACGAGCTCATGTCGTCGCGCGCGCGCTCGGCGGCCAGGCCCTCCTCGACGGCCTGGCTGATCCCCGCGGCGACCGCGGCGGCTCCGGCGTCGCCCAGCCTGGCGGTTGGCGCGAACGGTGACAGGCGGGCGCGGTGGCAGACCTCGTTGGCCAGCCGCCTGCCGAGACCCGCGAGGATCCGCTGGTCGCGGAGGAAGGTGTGCAGCCGCATGGGATGGGCTTGAAGCAGCGACGCCATCGCCTCGGCCTCGATCGTCTCGGCGTCGGGGCCGAGCTGGGCCAGCGGTGGCTGGTTCAACGGGTCGCCGTCGAGAACCCACACGCCGGCCTTGTGCTCGGTACCCGCTTCGGTCAACAGCAACGGGTCGTGCTCGGCGAAGCGCCATCGCGCCAGGCCGTTGCGCGGCTTGCGCACCGCCTTGGGGTCAGGGCGAAGCCGGCCGCCTTGCATGAGGTGCACGACGAAGGTCGGGGCCTGCTCGCCCATGCCCAGCAGCAGGTGCTTGCCCCGGCGCGTGACCTCGCGCAGCTGCTGGCCCGCTGCCGCCTCGGGTGCTGGCCGGAAGGTCTTGAGCGCGGTGAACGACAGCGGCTCAAGGCGCTGGAAGACCGCTCCCGCGTAGGCGGCGGTCAAGCGCTCCGCATGGGCTTGAACCTCGGGCATCTCCGGCACTCCTGCCCCCTTGCTGCCTAGACTGCACCCTTACCAATTTCCCCTCATGACGAGGACGGGGTCCTACCGTGCAAACCACCTGGCTTTCCCAGTCTGCCTACGACCGGCTCAGCAAGGAGCTCGAGGACCTGAAGAGCGAAGGGCGCCCGCGCGCCTCCAGGGCCATCGAGGACGCTCGCGCCCACGGCGATCTGCGCGAGAACGCCGAGTACGACTCGGCCAAGGAGGAGCAGGGCAAGATGGAGGCCCGCATCCGCCAGCTGACCGACATGCTGCGCGAGGCCCAGGTCGGTGACGCGCCGGAAGGCGACGCGGTGGCCGCCGGCATGGTGGTCACGACCACCGACGAGGACGGCGGCCGCGACGAGTTCCTGGTCGGCAGCCGCGAGGACCGCCCGCAAGGACTGTCGGTGGTCAGCGCCAACTCACCGCTGGGACAGGCGCTGATGGGCGCGAGGGTTGGCACGACCGTCTCCTACGCCGCCCCCGCCGGCGAGTTCTCGGTCACCGTCACCGCCGTGCGACCCCTGCAGGAGTAGCGCGTCAAGGCGAGCCTTCGGCGTGGCCGGCAGCCGGTCACTCCAGCGGGTCGCGCACAACGGGACAGGACATGCAGCGAGGCCCCCCTCGGCCCCGGGGCAGCTCGTGGGACGAGATCTGCAGGACTTCCACACCGGCGTCGGCCAGGCGCCGGTTGGTGTCGGCGTTGCGCTCGTAGGCCACGACGACGCCAGGTCGCAGCGCCAGGGTGTTGTTGCCGTCGTCCCACTGCTCACGGTCGGCGAGAACCTCGTCTTCCCCGGTGGTGACAACACGCAGGCCGTCGGTGCCCATGCCAGCGGCCACCGCGCGCATCAGATCGGGTTCGGCGGTGACGCGCATACGCCCTCCCGAGCCCGGTTCGATGCGGTAGGCGTCCAGCAGGCGGACGGCGCGTGGCCACAGGACGATCGCGTCGCGGTCGATCACGGTCATGACGGTGTCAAGGTGCATCGTGCCTCGGCTCTTCGGCAGGTCGATGGCCAGGACGTAGTCGACCGCGCCGGACTCGAACAGGCGCGCCGCGAGGTTCTCGGCGGCGACGGGGTGGCTGCGCTCTGACAGGCCGATGGCAACGCAGCGTGGCGACAGCACCAGCACGTCGCCCCCCTCGATGGTGGCCGGGAAGTAGTCACGATCGGCGTCGCCGTACCACAGCCGCTCACCGCTGCCCGCGAAGTCGGGGTGATGGGTGTAGATGGTGCGCCACAGGCGCCGTTCGGCGCGGCGGGCCGGCATGTGCATCGGCGACAGCACCACGCCCCGGCCGACCCACGCCGACGGGTCCCTGGTGAACACCGCGTTGGGCAGCGGCGGCAGCAGGAACGCCGCGGGGCCGAGCACGCCACCGACGAAGCCGTCGGCCGCGCCGGGAACCTCCTGCACCGTCAGCCCGCCGATGAGATGGGTGACCAAGGCGTCGACCGGCAGCTCCTTGAGGTGCCCGCGCACCCGTTGCACCAGCTCGGTGCCACAGGCGTCGGCGGTCGCGATCTGCTGGATCAGCTCCAGGCGCAGCCCGTCGTCAGCCAACGTGTCGACGAGCAGCTCGGCGAACAGCCGCACCTTGACGCCCTGCCCACGCAGCAGCGCGACGAAGCCGTCGTGTTCCTCCTGGGCTTTGGCGACCCAGACGAGCTCGTCGAACAGCAACGCTTCCTTGTTGGCGGGGGTCAGGCGCCGAAGCTCAAGGCCGGGCCGGTGCAGCACGACCTCGCGGAGCCGGCCGACCTCGGAGGTCACCGCCGGAGCTACCAGCGCCATGGTCACCGTCCTGGCGTCGCGGGGAGGGCAGCGTACGGCACCAAACGCTGCCGCGGTATCCTGGCTACTGACGGTGAGAAGGGAATCGACCGTGGCCGCCTTCCTGGTACTGGGAGTGCTGGGTGTCGGGCTCATCGTCGTGGCACTGGTCTTCGGTGAACTGCTCGACGGCCTGATCGACGCGGTGCACCTGGAGAGCAGCGGCGGGCTGCTGTCGACCGAGGTGATCGGCTCGTTCCTGGCCGCCCTCGGCTTCGGCGGCTGGCTGTTGCTGCGGGCCGACTTCTCACCGGCAGCGGCCACGCTGGGCGGGCTTGGCGCCGGCGGGGTGATGGGCGGGGCGGCGTTGGCGATGAGCCGCTCGCTGGTGCGGATGCGCACCGACGCCACACCCCGCACCAGCGACCTGGTCGGCGCGATCGGCACCGTCGTCACCCGCATCCCCTCCGAGGGCCTCGGCGAGGTCGCCGTCAGCCGCGCAGGCCACCGGGTCAAGCTGCACGCGCGGGCCGACGTCGCGCTGTCGGCCGGCACCGCCGTCGTCGTCGTCGATGTCACGTCCCCGACCTCGGTGCTGGTCACCGAGGCGGGCTTCTAGCGAACGGGGACCTTGCGATGAGTCCACTGATCTCCGCCCTGGTCGGCGCTGTCGGCCTGCTGGTGCTCGTCGCGCTGCTGGTCATCAGCCGAGTCAAGGTCGCGGGGCCCAACGAGGCGTTCATCATCACCGGGCGCAAGGGCAGGCCCGTGCGCAACCCTGAGACGGGTGAGGTCTCCACTGACATGTCCGGCCAGAAGGTCGTCATGGGTGCCAGCGTCTTCGTGCTGCCGTTCGTGCAGAAGCTGCACAGCCTCGACCTGTCCAGCCGCCGGCTGTCGGTGGGCATCCGAGGGGCGGTGTCGGCGCAGGGCATCAAGTGCGACCTGGAAGGCGTCGCGATCGTCAAGGTCGGCGGCAACGAAGACGCCATCCGCGCCGGTGCGCAGCGCTTCCTCAACCAGCAGACCGACATCGAGGCGTTCACCCAGGAGGTGCTCGCCGGTTCCCTGCGCGCCATCGTCGGGCGGCTGACGGTCGACGAGATCATCAAGGACCGCGCGGCCTTCGCCTCGGCGGTGGCCGAGGAGGCCGAGACCTCGCTGACCAACCAGGGGTTGGCGCTGGACACCTTCCAGCTGCAGGACATCCAGGCCGAGGGCAGCTATCTGGCCGACCTCGGCCGCCCTGAGGCCGCCCGCGTCGAGAAGGAGGCGGCCATCGCCGAGGCGCGTGCGCGCCAGTCCGCCGAACAGGAGCGGCTGTTGGCCGAGGAGCAGATCGCCATCGGCCAGCGCGCGCTGGACCTGAAGAAGGCGGAGATCCTGTCGGAGACCGACGCGGCCAGTGCCCGGGCCGCCGCCGCCGGGCCGCTGGCGCAAGCGGCCCGTGACCAGGAGGTCCTCGCCGAAAAGGAGAAGGTCGCCCAGCGCAACGCCGCGCTGAAGGACCGCCAGCTCGACACCGAGGTCCGAAAGCCCGCCGACGCCGAGCGCTACCGCGTGGAGCAGGAGGCCGAGGCCGCCAAGAACGCGGCCATCTTCTCGGCCGAGGCCGACAAGCAGACCACCATCGCGGGTGCCCAGGCCGAGGCCGAGCAGGCGCGGTTGTCGGGTGAGGGCGAGCGCAGCCGCCGCGCCGCGCTGGCCGCCGCCGAGGAGGTCGAGGGCAAGGCCCGCGGCAGCGCCGAGAAGCTGCGCCGCGAGGCGATCGCCGAAGCCGTGCAGCGCGAGGGCGAAGCCGAGGCCGCCGCGGTGCTGGCCATGGGCCATGCCGAGGCGGAGGCGATGGACAAGCGCGCCCAGGCCTTCCGCGAGTACGGCGACGCGGCCATCCTCGAGATGGTCGTACGCGTGATGCCCGAGGTCGTTCGCGCCGCCGCCGAGCCGATCTCCGGTGTCGACAGGATGACGGTCATCTCCACCGACGGGGCGTCACAGCTCGCGCGTAACGTCGCCACCAACCTGGAGCAGGGCATGCAGATCGGCTCCGACCTGACCGGACTGGACCTGCGGGCGCTGTTCGCGCAGATGGGGTCGCGCGGGGCCGACGCGCTGGCCTCGGCCGGCGGCCAGAGGGCTCCCGAGGACGCCACCACCGGTCGCGTATAGGGTCCGCCCACCACGGAAGGGGTGTGCCCATGCCACGGCAGTCGCAGGGAGTCGTCTCGCGTTCGAAGGGCGAGCCGGTCGCCCTTGAAGCCATTTCCATTCCCGACCCGGCCGCCGGCGAGGCGGTCGTGCGCGTGCAGGCCTGCGGGGTCTGCCACACGGACCTGCACTACCGCGACGGCGCCATCAACGACGACTACCCGTTCCTGCTCGGTCACGAGGCTGCCGGTGTGGTCGAGGAGATCGGCGACGGCGTCGACGGCCTGGCGGTCGGCGACTACGTGGTGCTGGCGTGGCGCGCTCCGTGCGGCAGCTGCCGCTCGTGCACGCGCGGGCGGCCTTGGTACTGCTTCTACAGCCGCAACGCCGCCCAGCCCATGACGCTGGCCGACGGCACGCCGCTGTCGGCCGCGCTGGGCATCGGCGCGTTCACCTCCCACACCCTGGTGGCGGCGGGCCAGGCCGTTCGCGTCGACCCGGCGGCCCGACCGCAGGCCGCGGGACTGATCGGCTGCGGGGTGATGG
>JALZLF010000091.1 GCA_030858865.1 Actinomycetota bacterium
CTATTCCTTGCGGTTGCGGAACTTCGACTTGAGGTAGTCGCGGTTCATGCGGGCGATGAAGTCGATGGAGATGTTCTTGGGGCAGGCGATCTCGCACTCCGCGTGGTTGCTGCAGGAACCGAAGTACTCCTCCATTACGTCGACCATGTTCTGCGCGCGCTGGTAGCGCTCGGGCTGGCCCTGCGGCAGCAGGTTGAGGTGGCCGATCTTGGCCCCCGTGAACAGGTTGGCCGCCCCGTTGGGGCAGGCGGCCACGCAGGCGCCGCAGCCGATGCACGCCGCGGCGTCCATCGACAGGTCGGCGTCCTCCTTGGGCACGGGGATGAGGTTGGCGTCGGGAGCGCTGCCTGTCGGCACCGTGATGTAGCCGCCGGCCTCCACGATGCGGTCCAGGGCGCTGCGGTCGACCACGAGGTCTTTGACGATCGGGAAGGCGGCCGCCCGGAACGGCTCCACCACGATCTCGTCACCGTCTGAGTACTGGCGCATGTGCAACTGGCAGGTGGCAGTGCCGCGCTGCGGTCCGTGAGCTTGACCGTCGATCATGATCCCGCAGGAACCGCAGATGCCCTCCCGGCAGTCGCTGTCGAAAGCGATTGGCTCCTTGCCATCAGCGATCAGCTGCTCGTTGAGCGTGTCCAGCATCTCCAAGAACGACATGCCCTCGTTGACGCCGGCCGTCTGATAGGTCTCGAAGCCGCCCGGCACGTCGGGACCGGCCTGCCGCCAGACCCGCAAGGTGAGATCCATCTACTTGTAGCTCCTCTGCGCCAGCTTGACGTGCTCGAAGTTCAGGTCCTCTTTGTGCAGCGTGGCGGGTCGTCGGTGGCCGCCGAACTCCCACGCGGCGACGTAGGAGAAGGTGTCGTCGTCGCGCAGCGCCTCGCCTTCTTCGGTCTGGTGCTCCTCGCGGAAGTGGCCACCGCACGACTCCTCGCGGTGCAGCGCATCGGTGCACATCAGCTCGGCGAGCTCGAAGAAGTCCGCAACCCGACCGGCCTTCTCCAGCGACTGGTTGAGGCTCTCGTTCTCACCGAGGACGCGGACGTCGGTGAGGAACTCCTCGCGCAGGGCAGGGATCTCCGACAGCGCCTTCTCCAGACCCGGCCGGCTGCGGGCCATGCCGCAGTAGTCCCACATGATCTTGCCGAGCTCGCGGTGGAACCAGTCGACCGAGCGGGTACCCCGAACGGCGAGCATGCCCTCGACCCGCCTCCGCACCTCGGCCTCGGCCGCGCGGAAGGCTCCGTGGTCGGCGGGGACCTCCTGCTCGCCCAGCAGCGGCGCGAGGTAGTCGCCGATGGTGTAGGGCAGCACGAAGTAGCCGTCGGCAAGCCCTTGCATGAGCGCACTGGCCCCAAGGCGGTTGGCGCCGTGGTCGGAGAAGTTGGCCTCACCGATCGCGTACAGCCCGGGAATCGTGGTCGACAGGTTGTAGTCGACCCACAGCCCGCCCATCGTGTAATGAGGAGCGGGGTAGATGCGCATCGGGGCCTGGTACGGGTCTTCTCCGGTGATGCGCTCGTACATCTCGAACAGGTTGCCGTAGCGCGAGTTGATGGCGCCGGCCCCGAGCCGGTCGATCGCGTTGTTGAAGTCGAGGTAGACCCCGTTGTGGCGCTCTCCGACCCCCTTGCCCTCGTCGATCATCATCTTGGCGTTGCGTGAGGCGACGTCGCGCGGTACCAGGTTGCCGAATGCCGGGTAGCGGCGCTCCAGGTAGTAGTCGCGCTCGTCGACCGGGATCTGGTCGGGGGAGCGGTCGTCGTCGGGGTTGACCGGCACCCAGATGCGCCCGTCGTTGCGCAGCGACTCGCTCATCAGCGTGAGCTCGGACTGGTGCTCGTCGGACTGCGGGATGCAGGTGGGATGAATCTGGGTGTAGCAGGGGTTGGCGAACAGCGCGCCCTTGCGATGCGCGCGCCAGATGGCCGTGACGTTGCTGTTCTTGGCGTTGGTCGACAGGTAGAAGACGTTGCTGTACCCGCCTGTGGCCAGCACCACCGCATGGCCCGCGTGCGACGTGATCTCGCCGCTGAGCAGGTCGCGCACCACGACGCCGACGGCTCGTCCGTCCACGGTGACGATGTCGAGCATCTCGCTGCGGTTGTACAGCTGCACCGCGCCGGTCTGGACCTGGTGCTCCATGGCCTGGTACGCGCCGAGCAGCAGCTGCTGGCCCGTCTGACCCCGCGCGTAGAAGGTGCGCGACACCTGCGCGCCGCCGAACGAGCGGTTGTCAAGCAGGCCGCCGTACTCGCGGGCGAAGGGCACACCCTGCGCTGCGCACTGGTCGATGATCTCGTTTGAGACCTGCGCGAGGCGGTAGACGTTGGCCTCGCGGGAACGGTAGTCGCCGCCTTTGACGGTGTCATAGAACAGCCGGTAGACGCTGTCGCCGTCGTTGCGGTAGTTTTTCGCGGCGTTGATGCCACCCTGCGCCGCGATGCTGTGCGCACGGCGCGCTGAGTCGTGGAATGTGAACGCTTTGACCTGGTACCCCAGCTCGGCCAGTGTGGCCGCGGCGGAGGCCCCGGCCAGCCCGGTGCCGATGATGATGACGGTGAAGCGGCGCTTGTTGTTGGGATTGACCAGCTTCATGTCGAAGCGGTGCTGGTCCCACTTGTCCTGAATCGGACCGGCGGGGACCTTGGCGTCGAGTTCCATGGGGCCTGCGCTTCCTGTCAGGAGACGATCCCGGTGACGACGGCGATCGGGAACGTGATGTTCCCCACGGTGATGAGCAAGGCGAAGGCAACGGCGAAGTAGCGCCGCCAGTGATTGAAGCGCCGGTTGTTCCAGCCCATCGACTGGAACAGACTCCAGGTGCCGTGATACAGGTGCAGGCCCAGGGCGAGGTTGGCGATCACATAGATGATGGCGACGGGCACGCGCTGGAAGCTGGCGACCATGTTGGCGTAGACGTCGCCTTTGACGAAGTCGGGGTTGGCGTTGCCCCATGTCAGGTCCATCAGGTGAAACACCACGAACAGCAGGATGATGACCCCTGTCCAGCGCATGGTGCGGCTGGCGAAGTTGGCCGCGACATAGTCGCGCCGTGAGGCGTAACCCACCGGGCGCGCCGCCCGGTTCATCCGGGTCAACGAGTACGCGGCGTGGATGTGCAACACGAAGGCCACGATCAACGCCGAGCGCATGAGCCACAGCAGCACCGTGCGGGGAAAGGCAGGCTCTCCCAGTTCGCGCAGCCACTCACCGTAGGTGTTGATCGCCTCCGGCCCCAGGTACAGCTTGAGGTTGCCGACCATGTGCGCCAGCACGTAGCCCATCAAGATGATGCCGGTGATGGCCATCACGTACTTCTTGCCGACTCCCGAGGCATAAAAGTCCAGCAGCCAGTTGCGGTTGTGGGGCGCTCGCGGCAACGCCCGGCGAGACCCGGTGCGGGTTCCGGGGACCGACATCCTGGTCTTCGGTGTCGTCGACATCCCTGGCGCTCCTGACCAGACCTGGCCGCCGTCGACCCCCGCGGCGGAGTTACGCTGCCCTTTCACCCGGAGCCTACCAGCGCCGTTCCGGGGCCTGAGAGAACCGGCGGCGCCCCCGACGACGAGGAACGCGATGTCCGGCCAGCCCGACCACGACGCGCCGCTCACCACCGCCGGTGGCCTACCGGTCGACCCCGTGTACCGGCCGGCAGCGTCGCGCGGCTACGACGACGACCTCGGTGACCCTGGCGCGTTTCCCTTCACCAGGGGCGTCTACGGGACGATGTATCGAGGCCGGGTCTGGACCATGCGTCAGTACGCCGGTTTCGCGACCGCTGCGGAGTC
>JALZLF010000096.1 GCA_030858865.1 Actinomycetota bacterium
GTCCAGCACGGCCAGCTCAGCGGCACCCGGTCCTGGCCATGGGGGCATTCCCGCCAGCGCCAGCAGGTCGTCGCCGCCGACCACCAGTGCCCGCCGTCCCGCCCATCCCGCCAGCGCGGCCACCGTCAACGCGATTGTCGACGTGCCTGCTCCGCCGCCCGCCCCCGCAACGCGGCACACCGCGGGGGCGTTTCTCCCGGCCGCGGTGGCTCGTATCCGCAACGGCGCCTCCAACAGGCGCGCCCGCTCGCGCGGCCAGGCGACGACGTCCAGCGCCCCGCCCAGCAGGGCGTTGTGCACCGCCGCCTGGTCGGGGGGACCGTCGGTCACGACCACCGTCGCCACGCCCGGCCGCAGGCTCGCCGCCACGGTCAGCACCGGCATGAGCGGTCCGTCGTTGCCGACCACCTGCCAGCCGGCCTCGCCCTCGACATAGGCGGCGACCTCTTCGCCGAGCGCACCAGGCAGCTCGACGCAAACCGGCAGGTCCTCCAGACGCCGCACAGCGACTCCCAACGCCATGGCTCCCCGGCGGGGAACGCGAGCTCGACGGCGACGCTATGGGCGGGCAGCCCACGGCGTCCCGACAATCTCGGAGTTGCTGTGGATGGTTGGAAGGCCCCTGCCAGGACATCCCGTGGCGCTACGCTGCCGGCCATGGCGGGAACCGAAGCGTCTGCGGCGACCCCCTCGGGCGAGTGCCGCGCCGTCCGCCAGGCCGCCTTCTTCGATCTCGACAAGACCGTGCTCGCCAAGTCCTCGACCCTGGCCTTCGGCCGTCCGCTGTACCGGGAGGGGCTCATCTCACCCGCGGTAGTCGCTCGAAGCGTGTACGGCCAGCTGGTCCTCCGGCTGCTGGGTGCCAGCGCGGGCCGCATGGAGCGCGCCCGTGTCTCGCTGCTGGAGCTGACACGCGGCTGGGACGCCGAGCGTGTGCAGCGGCTCGTCCGCGAGACGCTCCAGGAGACGATCGACCCGCTCGTCTACTCCGAGGCGCTGGACCTGTTCGACGTTCACCGACGGGCGGGCCGCGACCTGTACCTGGTGTCGTGGTCGGGCATCGAGATCGTCAAGCCACTGGCCGAGTACCTCGGCGTGGCGCATGTCCTGGCGTCGCGGCCCGGCATCGACGCTGACGGCAGGTACGACGGCACCTTGGACTTCTACTGCTACGGCGAGGGCAAGGCGAAGGCGATCCGCGCCGAGGCCGCGGCACGCGGCATCGACCTGCAGGCCAGCTACGCCTACTCCGACTCCATCACCGACCTGCCGATGCTGGAGGCGGTCGGCCACCCCGTCGTCGTCAACCCTGACCGCCGGCTGCGCCGCATCGGCCGGCAGCGCGGCTGGGGCTGCAGCGATTTCAAGGGCCACGGCCGGGGTGTGGGACTTGAGTGACGCGGCCCTGCAGGACGCGGCCCTGAAGCTGGACCGCGCGCGCGAGCAGGCGGCCGCGGCACTGCGGCGTTTCGGTCACGCCGTGGTCGGTCACGAGGCGGACACCACCCTGCTGCTGTGGATCGCCGAGCTGGCCGTGCCACCGCCGCGGGGGTGGAAACCCAGACCGCGCGCAGCCGGCCCGTCGAGGTGATGAAGCGGCGCCTGTGGGAGCAACCACCCGCCGACGGCGCGCCGATGAGCCACTTTCCCGAGTGCGTGGTCTCCGGTCAGGCCAACCCGATGGGTATCGGGATCCATGTCCGCCGCCACGGCGAGGAGGCGGTCGTTGGACGTCTCCGTGCGGGCGCGCCTGCGCGAACGCTCCGGGCGCAAGCTGTTCATGGTCGCCGAGATGACCTCCGGCGACGATGTCATCTGTGACGCCGAGGGCCTGTTCATCACCATTCCGCCGGAGCGGCTGGGACTGCCGCCCGACGCAGCCCTGGCAGACGACGCCGCGCGTCCAGGGCGATGATCTAGTTGGATGCGCTACCGCCTCCGGCTACATGAGCGCTAGTCGAAGCGGTGGCGCAGCGCCATCACGGTGGCGATGTAGTGCTTGGTGTCGTCGTAGAGGCCGTTGATCCGCACCGAGCGCAGGCCCTGGTAGTAGCCGGCCAGCACCTTCTCGGGATCGCCACCGGTCAACGACCACAGATGTGAGACGAACGCGGTGCCGGCCAGGACGTTGTCTTGAGGGTCGGACAGATCCAGCGATCTGCCCACCAGGTAGCGCCCGACGAACTCGCCCGTGGAGGGCAGGACCTGCATCGTGCCGATCGCTCCGGCGCTGGACACGACCTCGTTGTTCCAGCCCGACTCCATGTAGGCGATCGCCTTGATGAACCTCGGATGGAAACCGTACTGGCGCGCCGTGCGGTCGATGATCGCGCCGATCTGCTCACGACTGGTCGGCGTGGCCGAGGTCACCGCCGACCGCACGGCGGTCGCCCCCGGGATGCGCAGGCGCTGTCCGGCGTAGATCCAGTGGTAGCTGCTGAGGTCGTTGGCGCGGGCGATGCGGCGCAGGCCCACGCCGTAGCGCGCTGACAGGGCGCTCAGCGTCTCGCCCGGCTTGACCGTGTGGACGGCGGCGGCCACACCGCCAGCACCACCCGTCGCCCCGGACGGCAGGCGCAGTTGCGCTCCCGCCCGGATGAAGTGAATGTCTTGGATCCGATTGGCGGCAGCCAGCGACGACACGGAGACGCCGTGTCGCGCGGCGATGCCCGACAGCGTCTGGCCGGGTCGAACGGTGTAGCCGGCGTTGCCGGCAGCGGTCAGGGCCAACATGGTCGTCAACGCCGCCACGACCCGCACAGGTGCGGGCACGCGACGACCGACCGGATGGTGGAACGGCATGGGGAAGACCCTCCGGTGGGCGATATGGGCCCGGAACGGTCGTCTCGACGAACCGGGAACCAACGACACTAGTGAATCGCACCAACAGTCGTCAATGCCCGGTTCGTCTAGGATGTGCCGCTCGCCACAGCGAACCCGGCCGGACCAGCCTGCGCTCCAGTGCCTTCCGAGCTCAGTAGTAGTCGCGGTGGTAGCGGATGGCGTCTGCCGCCTCGTCGACCTCGATCCAGCTGCTGCGTGGCAGATCGCTCCAGCGGCGCCCGCCGGCGGTGTAGGACACGCCCCACTCCACGGCCAGGCTCAGTCCTTCGTCAGACTCCAGGATGCGCTTGGTGTTGACGTCGACGTTGTCGCGCGCCTCCAACCAGTCCTTGAGGTAGGCCTGGATCAACAGGTCGGTTTCGTGTGGCGGATTGTGCGGCTCCAGCCAAGTGGCGTCGGCGGCGTACAGGTCAAGCAGGGCGCCGGCGTCCTTGCGCTCGATCGCCGCGCTGAACTCCTCCCACAACTGCCTGGCCCGGCCCATCGTCCCTCCATCGCCCACACTCGGTGGCGGTCACGATACCGGCAGCCAGAACCTTCCAGCGAACCTGGCCGCGCGGACGGGATCTCCGCGCGGCCAGAGCTACAGGTACTGGCCCATGCCGGTCTGCTGGGGGCCTTGCGCGGACTCGGGCGGGCCTCCCGGCAGCAGACCGCGCTGGCGCACCTGCTCGAACTGCTGGCGCGCCTGCAGCTGCTGGTTGAACATCGCCGCCTGGATTCCCTGGAACAGACCCTCCAGCCACCCGACCAGCTGCGCCTGGGCCACGAGGATCTCCGACTCGGTCGGCGTGCCCTGCTCGAACGGCAGGCTCAGCGCGCCGAGCTCGTCCTGGAGATCGGCCGGCAAGATCTCGCACAGCTCGTGCAGCGCCCGCTCGTGCACGATGCGCAGCCGATCGCGGCCGGCCTGGTCCGGCGCGGCCCGGCGGACCTCGCCCTGCAGCTCGCGCAGCATGACCGCGATGCGCATGAGCTTGCCGGGTTCGGTGATGGCCGGGCCCTCCTGGGCGTCGGCCTGCTTCTCGGGCACAACTTCGACGTCGTCAGTCATGACGGCACCCTACCTAGAACAACGCCGAGGCAAGCCTGGGTCGCCAGGCCCGCACGAGGTCGGTGTCGTCTCCCAGGACCGCGAACAGCTCGAGGACCGCACTGCGGGCGTCGTCGCGGGTCTCGGGGTCGCGCACCGCCGCGACGAGCACCTCCAGCGCCTCCTCGGCTTC
>JALZLF010000157.1 GCA_030858865.1 Actinomycetota bacterium
GGACCCGGCCGAGGGCGCGCGGCTGGTCGTGGCCGAGGCGGCGCGCAACGTCGCTTGCACCGGAGCCCGCCCCGTGGCGGCGACGAACTGCCTGAACTTCGGCTCCCCGGAGCGCGCGGAGATCATGGGCCAGTTCCGCGACACCATCGCCGGGATGGCGCAGGCCTGCCAAGAGCTGGGCACCCCGATCACCGGCGGCAACGTCAGCTTCTACAACCAGACCGGCTCGACCGCCGTGCACCCGACCCCCGTGATCGGGATGCTGGGTATCGTCGACGACGTCACCGCCACGGTCGGCGCGGGGTTCGTCGAGGCCGGCGACGAGGTGTTTCTGGTCGGCGACGCCACCCGGCCAGGCCTCGGCGGCTCGGAGTACTTGTGGCGGGTCCACGCTCGGGTCGCCGGGCGACCGCCCTCGGTCGACCTGGCGGCTGAGGCGCGCCTGCACCGCCTGCTGGCCTCGGCTGCCGACGACGGCCTGCTGCGCAGCGCGCACGACGTCAGCACCGGCGGCCTGTTCGCCACCATCGTCGAGGCGTGCCTCGGTGGGGGTCTTGGGGTTCGCGTGCGGCCCGAGGACGACGTCGAGACTCACCAGTGGCTGTTCAGCGAATCACCGACCAGGGTGGTAGCCAGCACGCGCGATCCCAAGGACCTGCACAGCCGTTGCGCCGAGCACCAAGTCGGCTGCCGGCGGTTGGGCACCGTCACCGCCGACGGCGCCGTGACGGTCGAGGGTGTCCTCACGCTGACGCTGGAGGAACTGCGCACGTTGCACGAACACGCGATTCCGGCACTGCTGGGAGAACCTGACCGCTGAGGGCGTTACGGCGACGCTGCCTGCTCCAGCGCCGCGAGGACCGTCTTGCGCTTTCGGTGGGCCAGCTCGTACTCGGTCAGCAGCCGCAGCTCGTCGGTGGACAGGTCGGCGATGGCCGCGATGACCTCCGACGCGGGACGCTCCGCGAGCTCTTCGATGTGGCTGGACGCCCGGCGCTGGTGGTCGGGAGCGTCGGACGTGGCCAGCTCGTCAGCCGTCGCGGTGACCCGGCCGAGGTCCTCGGCGACGACCTGCCGTTCGATCCGCTCGACCACGTCGGCGGTGTCGGCGGGAGCCGGTTCCTCGGAGGGCGCCTGGGTCGGGCCAGCGGTCCGCAGGGTCCTGGCGGTCGCGTCCAGCAAATTCGAGGTGAACGAAAGCACCTTGGCACTTCCGGCCAGCGCCCCGGCGACGGCGGTGCGTAACGCAGTGGGCATGCGGTTCTCCAGGCGAAGGCGGATCAGGGCTGACGGCGGTCGAGCTCGGCTTGCATGGCGTCACGCTGCTCGCGCGCGGCATCCAGCGCCGCGTCGCTGTCCTCGGCGGCGATGCGCCCCTCCTGCTCCTGCACCCTGGCGATGCCCGCGCGCAGCTCGTCGTCGGTGTGCTTGCTGTAATCGGCGGTGTCCGACATCCGGGTCTCCTTGTCCTCTTCGACAGTCGGACTACCCGCGGCTGTAGGCGGTCTAACGCGCCTCGCCGCCGATGCCGGTGGCGATCTCCCGGCTGCGGGCCGGGCCGCCGGCGTCGCGTGCCAGGGTCGGTGTCGGCGCTCCCCGCTGCTCGCCGAGCGCACGCACGAAGTCGGCAAGCACCTCTTCGGCGCCGAGTCGCGGCTGCCAGCCGAGCTCGCGGCGTGCCCGCTCGGTTGACAGCAACGGTGCCGACAGGGCCATGTCGATCCAGCCGGGGTCGATCGGCAGCAGGCGCAGCCACCAGCCGATGCCGGTGGCCGCGCGCAGCACCCTCGGTGGGACCGCGACCAGGCGGGCGCCGAGCACGCGGGCGATGTCGGGCGGGTCAAGCGGCGGGTCGCTGGCGAGGTTGAACGCGCCACGCACATCGAGGCGCACCGCCAGGCGTATCGCCTCGGCCGCGTCGCTGGTGTGCAGCAGCTGCAAGCGAAGGCCGGGAACGTCCGGAACCACCGGCACGCCGACACGCCGCAGCAGGGAGGTTGGCAGGAACGGCCCGGTGAACAGGCGCCGGATCTCGCTGGCGGCCGCGGCCTGGAAGAGCAGGCCCGGGCGGAAACGCACCACCCGGATGTCGGGATGGCGGGCCTCGAACGCGTCCATCACGCGTTCGTTGTAGGCCTTCTGACGCGAATAGGGCGAGGTTGGCACACCGTCGGTCGGCCACGACTCGTCCACCGGCGTGTCCTTGGGCCCCGGCGAGTAGGCGCCGATCGAGGAGACAACGATCACCGCGCCGACTCCGGCCTCGGCGACGGCGTCGAGTACGCGGCGGGTCCCTTCGACGTTCGCCCGCCACTGCGTGGCCTCGTCGCGGGAGGGTTGCAGCAGCCACGCGAGGTGCACGACGGCGTCCGCGCCGCGCAGCAGCGGCACGAGGTCGTCCTCGGCGACGTCGGCCGCCTCCCAGGTCACGCCGCGCAAGGACAGATCGGGGCGGCGGCGAGCCACGCCAACCACCTCCACGCCGTCATCGGCCAGCGCGGTCACCGTCTGCACGCCGACGTTGCCGGTTGCGCCAACCACCACGACCCGCATGTTCGCCTCCTTGTCGCCGTCTCAGCATCCCTTGGCGGTCGCGACGCGACCGCCCCCCAGCGAGGTCATGAGAATCGCCGCCGACGAGCGTCGGCGATTCACGAGTAAGGCCAGCGTCTCCACCCGGTTCGCCCGGTAGTCACCGTGCCTGTGGGAGGGCGCAACCGTAGGGTCGGTGGCGATGACCCGAGCCGTAGCAGCCCCCGCAGCGTCGCGCTGGCGCGCCACGCCGGCGCAGCTGCTGCGGCTGCTGGCCGGCTTGTGGCTGTTCGGCACCGGCGAGGCGCTGCTCGTAACAGCCGGCCTCGGCAATACCCCCTGGACCGTGTTGGCTCAGGGAGTGTCGCTGCACGCCCCACTGTCGATCGGAACGGCCACGCTGGTGATCGGGTTGCTGGTGCTGTGCGGCTGGCTGCCGCTGCGTGAACGGCCGGGACTGGGAACCGTGTCCAACGTCGTCGTCATCGCCGTGGCCATCGACGTCATGCTGCCGCTGCTGGCGGTGCCACCCGCGATGGCGGCTCGTGCTGCTGTGCTGCTATGCGGGCTGCTGGTGATCGGTGCGGGCAGTGGGCTGTATCTGTCCGCCGAGCTAGGCCCTGGGCCGCGCGACGGCTGGATGACCGGCTTGCACGGCCGCTTCGGCTGGCCGCTGTCGAGCGTGCGCCTCGGCATCGAGACCGCCGTGCTGGCCGCGGGATGGGCACTGGGCGGCACGGTGGGGGTCGGCACGGCCGTGTTCGCGCTATTGATCGGCCCAGCCGTGGGGATGGGCGTGACGGTGCTGCGCCGCCGCCCGGGACAAGCGAGGTAGGCGTTACAGCGGCTCGGTGGCCATGCGCTCGGCGGTGGCCCAGACCTCCTCACGGCACACTCCGCCGTACGCCTCGGCGCAGGTCAACTGGTGCGCGGAGTTGACCAGGGCCATGTGCGTGAAGGCCTGCGGGAAGTTGCCGAGCAGCTCACCGGTGCCCGGGTCGTACTCCTCGGCGTACAGGCCCAGGTCGTTGGCGACACCCAGTAGCGCCTCGAACAGCTCGACCGCCTCGGCCTGCCGACCCTGCATCGCCAGCACGTCAACCAGCCAGAAGCTGCACATCAGGAACGTGGCCTCCCCGCCGCGCAAGCCGTCGGGAGAGTGCTCGGGCCGGTAGCGGTGGACGAAGCCGTGGGGTGGTGTGCCGAGATCGGTCCGTATCGCGTCCACGGTCGCGAGCATCCGGGGGTCGTTGGCCCGCACGAACCCCACCATCGGCATCATCAGCAGGCTGGCGTCCAGCTCGGTGGAGCCGAAGGCCTGCACGAAGCAGCCACGCTGCTCGTCGACACCCTGCTTCTCGATGGTGTGGCGGATCTCGTCGCGCACCCGGCACCAGCGATCGACGTCCACGTCGTCGAAGTCGTTGCGCTGCGCCATGCGGATGCCCCGGTCCAGCGCCACCCACAGCATCACCTTGGACATGGTGAAGTGCCGAGGCTGGTCGCGGATCTCCCACAGGCCGTGGTCCGGCTCGCGCCAGACTCGCGCAGCCTCCTCCACCAGCTGACGCAGGAACCGCCATTCCGAGGCGTCGATCTCCTCGACTGACTCCCGCCACAGGTGGGCGGCGTCGAGGATGTGGCCGTAGACGTCAAGCTGCCGCTGGCTGGCGGCGCCGTTGCCGACGTGGACCGGAGTCGAGCCGCGGTAGCCGGCCAGATCGAGGGTGAACTCGGGCAGGTGCCGAGCGCCGTACACGCCGTACATGATCTGCAGGTCCTCGGCCGTGCCCGCGCACGAGCGCATCAAGAAGTTGCGGAAGCCCCGCGCGACCTCCGCGTGGCCGGCGAGGCACAGGGCGGCCAGGGCAAGCGTGGAGTCGCGCACCCAGCTGTAGCGGTAGTCCCAGTTGCGCTCTCCGCCAACCTCCTCGGGCAACGAGGTGGTCGGCGCCGCCACGATGGCCCCGGTCGGAGCGCAGGTCAGGCCCTTGAGCACCGTCACCGACCGGCGCACCTGGGCGGCGTAGCGGCCGTTGACCCTGGTGGCCGACGACCACCGCCGCCACCAGTCCAGCGTCTCGTCGAGCCGCTGCTGGATGGTGTTCGCGTCCAGCGGTACGGCGTCCAGCCTGTGAGGCATCTGGGCGGCAACCGAGAAACCCGCCCGTTCGCCCTCGGCGAGGAACAACTGGCCGATCAGCTGGATGTGCTCGACATCCACGTCGAGGCGGACATCCGAGGAGATCACCAGCGCGCTGTCGCTGCCAACCGCGGTGTAGGCCTTCCCGGCACGCCGCAGCCACGGGCGCAGCTCGCCGTAGTCGAAGCGCGGCTCGATGCAGACGGCAACCTCGACCGTGCCGCTGGTGCACTCGACGACGCGCAGCAGCTGGTTGCGCGGATCGAGCTGGCCCCCGCGGTGCATGGCGAACGCGTCGCGGATGCGGACCGTGCCCGTCGGCGTGGTCGCCGTCGTCTCCAACACCAGCGAGTCCTCGAGATAACGGCGCCGCCAGTCGCTGGCACCGGCCGGGGTCAGCGTGAAGTGGCCACCGCGCTCCCAGTCCAGCAGGCGCCCGAACACGCTGGGCGCGTCGAAGCGCCGCAGGCAGGCCCAGTCCACCGAGGCCGTGCGGCTGACCAGGGCCGAGGAGTGGCAGTCGGCCAGCAGCGCGTAGTCGCCGATCGGGGGGTAGGGGCCGCGGTGAAGGCTGTCGCTGTGGGCACGGTCACTCATCGGCGCCAGACTAGGGCGACACGTCAGGCGGCGGCCGCGGCGGCCGGCGGGAGCTCGTCGCTCGCGCTCCGCCGGCGCTCGCGTGATCGCAGGTAGTTGACGGCGCGCGCGCCGCTGGCGGCCACTGGTACCGACAGGAAGGCACCGAGCACGCCCAGCAGGACCGTTCCGGCAGCCAGCGCCACCAGCGTGGCCAGCGGGTGCAGCTGGGTGGCCTTGCCCAGCACCACCGGTGCCAGCACGTCGCCTTCAACCTGCTGCACCACCACGATGACGGCCAGCAGGATCAGCGCCTTGCTGAGGCCCACGGTGGCCAGCGCGGCCAGCACGGCGATGAAGCCGGCGACGACCGCTCCGACGATCGGGAACAGCCCGCCGATGAAGACCACCACGATTAGCGGCAGGGCCAACGGCACGCCGAGCACCACGATGCCGATGCCGATCAGCGTCGCGTCCACCACCGCGATGACCAGCTGGCCGCGGACGTAGGCACCCACCGTCTGCCAGGCGCGCACGCCGACTTCGGCAGCGTCGGCGCGCAGATGCAATGGGAACAGGTCGCGCAGCCACTCGGCCAGCCGCGGACCGTCCTTGAGGTAGAAGAAGAGTGCGACCACGCCGAACAGCACGCCGGCCACACCCTCGGTGACGACGACGAGGGCGCCGAACACGCCGCTGCCGATGTTGGCGCCGCTTTCCTGCAGCTGCCGGCGGGCGCGGTCGAGCAGATCCTCGACAGCGATCGGCTGCAGGCCGAACGGCCCGCTGCTCAGGAACGCCTTCAAGTCCTCATAGCCGGCGAGCAGGGATTGCCGCAAGCCGTCGACCTGTGACGCCACGGCGGGAACGAGGGCCGCGAGCCCTCCGCCGATCACGACCAGCGTGCCGATCAACACCAGGAAGGTGGCGGCAGCGGCAGGAACTCGACGGGCGGTCAGCCGCCGCACCAGCGGTGCCAGCACCGCGGCGGGAAATAACGCCAGGATCAGCGGTACGACCACGATGGACAGGACGGTCGCGGCGCGTGACGCGACAACGGCGATACCGCACAGGCCGAGCAGCGCCCAGGCGTACAGGCCGCCACGCAAGACCGGGCGGTGCAGCAGCGAGGTGAAGGGGGACGCCGGCACGGACAGGTTGACGACCGGCGGGGCGGATGGG
>JALZLF010000171.1 GCA_030858865.1 Actinomycetota bacterium
GCGATGTCGCGTACAAGTAGTTCTGCACGTTGACCGTCGCCTTGACCGACTCCACGACCTTGAAGTAGATGACGGCATCGACGCGCACCGTCACGTTGTCGCGGGTGATGACGTCCTGCGCCGGGACGTTCATCGTCACCGTCTGCAGGTTGACCTTCACCATTCGGTCGATGAAGGGGATGATGAAGAACAGCCCCGGCCCCTTGGCGCCGGCAATGACCCGGCCGAGGCGGAAGATCACCCCCCGCTCGTACTCCTGCACGATGCGCACGGAGGCAGCCAGCACCACCAGCAACAGGAACAGCACGACGAGTGCCGAGATCAGGCCCATGAGCTATTTCACCCTCCGCTTGCCCGCAGCCTAGCGCTCACGTAGCCGGAGGCGGTAGCGCACTTGACGACGAGCCCACCACAGTGGCGTCCTCGGGATCGTCGGCCAGCTCGACGTCCAGCGTCAGCCGGTCGTTGATGCCCAGCACCCTGACCCTCGCGCCGGTCTTGACCTTGCCGGCCTCGTCTGGCGCCCGTGCCCGCCACAGCGCTCCGGCCACGAAGATGTGGCCCTCGGGGTTGAGCATCGACCGCACGACCCCGACCTTGCCGACCATACCTTCGGCGCCGGCCATCGCCTGGCTGCCCTGGGCGCGCAGGAGCGTGGTCATGATGATGACGAAGAACAGAGCCGTAAAGGCCACGACGGGGGCGACCAGCCATACCGAAACGCGCAGCAGCGAAGGACCGCTGAACAGCAGGAACGAACCGACTGCCACGGCGATCACCCCGCCGGCGCTCAGCGCTCCCAACCCCGCCACGGCGAGGTCGATAGACAGCAGGGCCAGCCCGACCATGAGCAACCCGAACGCCAGCCAGTTCACCGGCAGCACGCTCACGCCGTACAGGCCGAGGCCGAAAAGGATCAGCCCCGACACGCCCGCCACGCCGAATCCCGGTTGGAACACCTCGAACAGCATCGCCAGGGCGCCTGCGATCACCAGCAGGTAGGCAAGGCTCGGGTTGGCGACGGTGTGCAGCACCCGGCGGACCAGTCCCAGGTTGTTGAAGCGCACGTTGGCGGCGGCCTGGTCGATGTTCAGCGTGCGCGACTCGATGGTCCCGTCGGCACCGGGAACTTCGACCTGGCGGCCGTCCAGCGTGGTCAGCACGTCGGGAAGGCTGGCCGCCACCACGTCGGCGATGCCGGTTTCGACCAGCTCGGCCTCTGACCGCACCTGAACGTCGGCGGCGTCGATACCCTCCGGCAGCTCGGCGTCCTCGGGCAGCGCCTCGGCGTCGCCGACCGCGACGACCGCACCGTCGCGCACCGCCGCGCGGGCGAAGTCGGCGTCGCGATCGCGAAGCTCGGCAAGGGCCACGAGCCGCGCCTCCGCGGCGTTGCGCACCTTGGCGTCCAAATCCCCCCCGCCGAGGTCCACCGGCGTCGCGGCGCCCATGGTGGTGGCAGGCGCCATCGCCAGCACGTGTGCCGAGTAGGCGATGTACATCCCAGCACTGGCGGCCTGAGCCCCCGAGGGCCCGACCCAGACGGCGACGGGCACGCCGCTGTTGGTCACCAGCCCGACGATCTCCTCCATGGAAACCCCCAGCCCTCCGGGGGTGTCGAGCTGGAGCACCACGGCCTCGGCGCCGTCGGCCTCGGCTCTGCCGATCGTCTCGCGCAGGTAGTCGGCGATGGACTGATCGATGATGCCGGAGACCTCGACGACGTCGATCAAGGGCCCGTCGGTCTGGGCGCCGGCGGTGCTGGTGAACAGGCTGAGCACCAGACCGGCGAGCAGCGTGACGGCGCCGAGAACGCGCAGGCGACGAGGTCGGGGCATGAAACGATCGTATCGTGTGGCCGCCCTGGTCCCCGCTGCGCCATGGGGTCGCCAGTGGGTATAGGGGGGGCGTGGAGACACTGCTTGACCCCCGCCTGTTGATCGTCACCGGCAAGGGCGGCGTTGGTAAGTCCTCGGTGGCCGCGGCCATCGCTCTGGCGGGAGCGCGCTCAGGCAGGCGCACCTGCCTGGTCGAAGTGGAAGGCCGCTCCACGTTCTCCCGGCTGTTCGACACCCAGGCCTGGGACTTCTCCGAGCGCGAGTTCCGGCCGAACCTGTGGGGCATGTCGATCGATCCCGAGGCCAGCCTGCGCGAGTACCTGGACATGTTCTACGGAGCCCGGCGGCTGTCGCGCCTGGTTGCCAGCTCGCCAGCTGTGGAGTTCGCCACCGCCGCAGCGCCCGGCATCAAAGACGTGCTGCTGATCGGCAAGGTCAAGGAGCTGGAGCGCCGGCGCAACCCCGACGGGCGGTTCTGTTACGACCTGGTGGTGCTCGACGCCCCGCCGACGGGCCGCATCGTGAACTTCCTGCGCGCGCCCGACGCCACCACGGAGTTGGTCAACGTCGGCCCGATCCGCCAGCAGGCGCAGAGCCTGATCGACATGCTCTCCGACGCCCGGCGCACCAATCTGGTGCTCGTGACCCTGCTGGAGGAGATGCCGGTCGCCGAGACGCTGGACAGCGCCGCGGCCCTGCGCGAGCTGGGCGTGACGATCGGTCCCGTGATCGTCAACCGCGTGCTGGCCGAACGGACCGACAAGGCGGCGAGCAAAGCGCTGGCCGAGCTGTCGGTGGCGGATCTACGAGAACTGCTCGGGGCAGCTGGACTCGAGGTTGACGATGAGGCCGCCGCCGCACTGCTGGACGCCGGCACCGCGTGGATGCAGCGGCTGGGGCTGCAAGCCAGGCTGCGCACCCAGCTGACCAAGCAGTTGCGCTCCTCGACGCTGGAGCTGCCGTATGTCTCCAGCCAGCGGTTCGCTGCCGAGGAGGTCGGGCTGCTTGCCGCCGTGATCGAGCGAGCGGGCGAAGGGTGAGCTCAGCCGTGCACCGGCCAGGCGACCTCAGCGCGGTCGTGGCAGACCGGCACGTCATCGTCTGCACGGGGCCGGGCGGCGTCGGCAAGACGACGGCTGCCGCCTCCCTGGCACTCGGCGCCGCGGGCCGGGGGCGGCGCACGATCGTGCTGACCATCGACCCGGCCCGCCGGCTCGCGCAGTCACTGGGGTTGGACAAGCTGGACAACCGTCCCCGGCCGGTGGCCGGCGTCGACGGGCTCGACGCGATGATGCTGGACATGAAGCGGACCTTCGACGAGGTCATCGACCGTTGCGCGAGCGACCCGGCCGCCGCCGAGCGGATCAAGACCAACCGCT
Organism: Actinomycetota bacterium; assembly: GCA_030858865.1. Classification (GTDB taxonomy): domain Bacteria; phylum Actinomycetota; class Nitriliruptoria; order Euzebyales; family Egibacteraceae; genus JACCTL01. Next base: position 3,218 of record JALZLF010000171.1, read on the forward strand.
TCTACGGGCAACTGTCCAGCTCCCTGGCCGGGACGCAGGAGTACATGGCCATGGAGAAGCTGTACGACCTGCACGACACCGGCGGCTACGACTGCATCGTCATCGACACCCCGCCCACCCGCAACGCCCTGGACTTTCTTGACGCGCCTCGCCGGCTGACCGACTTTCTCGAGGGACGGTTCCTGAAGATGTTCCTCGCTCCCGGCATGGCTGCGGGAAAGCTCGCCACCCGCGCCGCCGGCTTCGGTGCGGGACTGTTCATGCGGGCGGCGTCGCGGCTCACGGGGCAGGCCGTGCTCGGCGACCTCGCCGAGTTCTTCCAGTCGTTCGACGGCATGTACGACGGGTTCAAGGACCGCGCCCAGGCGGTCTACCGTCTGCTGCAGCAGCCGACCTCCGCGTTCGTGGTGGTGGCCAGTGCCGAGGTCCCCGCCCTGCGGGAGGCACGCTTCTTCCTGCAGCGGCTGGAATCCGACGGGATGCCGACCGCCGGGCTGGTGATCAACCGCGTGACCCCTCCGCCGCCGGCCAGCCTGGCTGTCGTCACCCCTCGGGCCGCCGCTGATGTTGCCGCCGCCCTTGACGATCGGGGGCCCGAGGGTCGCGCGGCCGCCGCCGTGCTGCGGCTGCACGCCGACCGAGTCCAGGTCGCCGAGCGCGAACGCCACGCGATCACCGCGGCGCTGCACGGCGTCGACCCCCGCGCGCTTGTGCGGGTGCCGCTGATGGCGACCGACGTGCACGACCTGCCCGGACTGACGGCCATCGGCCAGCACTTGTACGGCTAGTTATCATCGGGTGGCGACGCGTCGCTCTTGGCGCCGCGCCGACAATGCCATGCCTGCGATGGAACCCACCCGCCTCGACGCCCTGGCCGAGCGCCTCGGCAGCCCCACCGCCTGGGGCCGGTTGCTGCTGCGCGTGGTCGGGCTCGTGGCCGTTGTGGTCGGGGCCGCGGTGCTGCTGGCAGCCAGCCTCGCGCCAACGGTGAGCGTCGCGTCTACGGCTGTCAACACCGTCGACGAGCAGGTCTTCAACTTCGCCCCGCTGCCCGCCAACCTCGGCGATCCCTCGGAGCGTTCCGTCATCTACGCCCGCGACGGCTCGGTGCTGGCGGTCCTGCACGGCTTGGAGAACCGGCGGATGGTGCCGCTGCGGCGGGTTCCCGACCACGTGCAACAGGCAGTGCTGGCCACCGAGGACTCGGAGTTCTTCCGCCATCGCGGGGTGGACTGGCGGGCGGTTGCCCGCGCGGCCATGGGCAACGCCGAGGCCGGCGAGATCCGCTCCGGCGCTTCGACGATCACCCAGCAGCTCGTCCAGAACGTGGTGTTGCACGACCGCTCCCTGACCGTGCGGCGCAAGCTGCGAGAGGCGGTGCTCGCCACGCAGCTGGAGCGCCGGCTGACCAAGCGCGACATCCTCGGCGAGTACCTCAACGTCGCCTACTTCGGGCATGGCGTCTACGGCATCGGGACCGCCGCCGAGTACTACTTCGACCGGCCGGTCTCCAAGCTGACCGTGCCCCAGGCCGCTGTGCTCGCGGGCATCATCCGCACGCCGGCCGGCAACGACCCCGTGGACCACCCGAAGGCCGCCCGTGGCCGGCGCAACATCGTCCTTCGCCAGATGGCCGAGCAGGGCTACATCGGCCACAAGAAGGTCAAGCGCCTGGTGAGCAAGCCCCTGCGGTTGCGCCTGGGAGGACCGCTGCGGCGGGGCAACTCGTTCTTCGTCGCCTACGTGCGCCACCTGCTGCGCAACTCCACGGTGCTCGGACCCGACGTCGAGGCGCGGGAGGCAGCGGTGCTACGCGGCGGCCTGCGCATCTACACCACCCTTGAACCCAAGCTGCAGCGCGACGCAGTGCGCTCCATCGCCGACGTCCTGCCGGCCTCGGGTGGACCGCAGTCGGCGATCACCGCCGTGGATCCGCGCAGCGGGGAGATCCTCGCGATCGGGGTCGGGCCCAGGCGCTTCGGTAAGGGAAAAGACGAGACCCAGGTGACTCCGGCCGTACCCGGACTGGGTTCGCCGGTGGGACGCCAGACGGGCTCGGCGTTCAAGCCGTTCCAGATCGTCGCGGCGCTGGAGGCAGGTCTCAGCCCGACGCTGACGTTCAACGCGGGAGCCAGCTACAAGTTCAAGCGCCCCGGCTGCCGCGGCTACGAGCCGGGCAACTACGCCGACGCGAGCCTCGGCGTGCTGGACATGTACGCCGCGACCGCCAGATCCTCCAACACCTACTTCGCGCACCTGCTCGACCTCACCGGCCCCCGCAAGCTGGTGGAGGTCGCGCAGCGCATGGGCGTTGCCAGCGAGCTGACGCCCTTCTGCTCAACGGTGCTTGGGACCAACGAGGTGTTCGGGCTGGACATGGCTTCCGGGATGGGGACGCTGGCCAACGGCGGCGTGCGCTGCACGCCGTACGCGATCAGCGAGATCAGCGACCGCGACGGTCGCACCCTGATGCGTGAACGGCCGCGCTGCGCCAGGGCCGTCGAGGCCGGCATCGCCGCCCGCGCCACCGACATGCTCCGCGGTCCGATCGAGAACGGCACCGCCACAGCCAACGCGAACCTTGACCGCCCGGCCGCCGGCAAGACCGGCACGACCCAGAACTACGGCAACGCCTGGTTCTCCGGGTACGTGCCACAGCTGTCGGTGTCGACGTGGGTCGGTGACCCGGATGGGACCAGCGCCCTGACCGACGCCCGCTGCGGTGGCCCGGTGACGGGCGGCTGCCTGCCAACGATGATCTGGTCGGGTTTCATGAACCGGGCGGTGTCCACCCTGGGTCTGCCGGCCAAGGACTTCTCCGAGCCGCCGCCCTTGCCCAAGGGCCCCGTGCCCAGCCTGGTCGGTCGCACTGTCGCCGACGCCCGCCGGCTCGCCGGCACGTTCGGGTTCCGACCGAGCGTGCAGCCGACTCCCAGCGGGATCCGACGCGGCACGGTCATCGGCCAGCAGCCCGCCGCGGGCCGACAGGCCCAGCTTGGCGGCACCGTGAACCTGCTGGTCGCCGACGGGCCGCCTACCCCTCGGCGCCGCCGTTGAGGCGAGCGTCGTTCGGCGCCTCCGTCTGGCGTACCGCTGCCGCGACGGGGCTGGCCACGCTGGGATGGGCCACCCTCGTCGAGCGCCGCTGGTACGCCCTGCGCCACGCCACCGTCCCGGTGCTGCGGCCCGGTGCCAGCCGACCCTTGCGGATCCTGCATCTGTCCGACCTGCACCATGTTGCTGGCCAGACGCATCTGATGGCGTTCGTGCGAGCCTGCGCCGACACCGCACCTGACGTGGTCGTGGCCAGCGGCGATCTGCTCGAGGAGGACGCCGCGATCGACGAGGTGGTCGACACGCTGGCCGCCGTGGCCAGCGGTCGGGTGGGGATCGCGGTGCTCGGCGCCCACGACTTCTGGGGGTCGACCGCCAAGAACCCCTTCGAGTACTTCCTCGCTCCGGGGCGCCGCCGCTACGGCCTGCCCCTGGACACCCCGCGCCTGACCGCCGGGCTGTCGGAGGCTGGCTACTCGGTCGTGCACAACCGTCGCACGACGGTGGCCACGCCGGCGGGACCGGTCGACGTGGCCGGGTTGGGCGACCCGCACATCGGTCACGACCATCCGGAGCTGATCGACTGGGCGGCGCCGGGACACGACGTCGCGCTGCGCCTCGGCCTGGTCCACGCGCCGTACCGCGCGCCGCTGGACGCCTTCGACCGCCACGGCTTCGACCTCGTCCTGTCCGGTCACACCCACGGGGGCCAGGTGCGCGTCCCGCTGCTGGGTGCGCTGGTGAACAACTGCGACCTGCCGCTGGCCGAGTCCCGTGGTTTGTTCCGCCAGGGCGCGGACCTGTGGCTGCACGTGTCGGCGGGTCTTGGCACCTCCAAGTTCGCGCCGCTGCGCCTTGGCTGCCGCCCCGAGGCGACCGTGCTGGACCTGGTCGCCCGCTCCGACGCCTTTGAGGCCCGTCGACCCTCCGGCTAGGCTGGCGCGGTTGCACCGGGATGTAGCGCAGCTTGGTTAGCGCGCCACGTTCGGGACGTGGAGGCCCCGGGTTCGAATCCCGGCATCCCGACTAACCGACTGAGAATCGATGGTCACAACCAACTCGCTCGCCGGCGGCGGTCCGCTCGTCGTCGGCCCAATCTGACGCTGGACCCCACGCTGCGGCTGCCGCGGCTCGTGCCCGGCGTAGTGCCGTGGCCGCGGCCGTGGACGACGGCGTCACGGTCGGCTGGCACGTGTTGGGCGTGACACGCTGGAGGAAGTCGCAGGCTGCACCAGGGGCCGGCTCGACACGATCGAGGAGCTGCCTTCTCCATGACCGAACGCTTGTCGGCGCAGCTGGACCACGTGGCCGTCGCCGTGCCCGACTGGGAGATCGCCCAACGTCGCTGGTGCGACCAGCTGGGCGGCGGGATCGTCGCCTGGGGCGACAGCGGTGTCTTCGCCAGCCGCCAGCTGCGATTCGCCAACGGCACCAAGCTGGAGCTGCTGCGTCCCGCCTCCAACGACCCGGGCAACTTCGTGCGCCGCTTCTTGGCCCGCTTCGGCTCGGTCGTGCACCACGTCACCTTCAAGGTCGCGGACCTGGGCGCGGCCCTGGATGTGGTTCGAGCCGGTGGTCTCGACGTCGTAGACGTCGACACCAGCGGCTCCGTGTGGCACGAAGGGTTCCTGCGCCCGTCGCAGGTCGGTGGGCTGGTGGTGCAGGTGGCCTGGTCCGGCGCCACCGACCAGGAGTGGGCCGCCAGCATCGGCCATGCCCCCGAGCCGCCAGCGCCTGGGGCCGCCGAGCTGCTCGGTCCGACCCTGCGCCATCCCGACCTGGAACGCGCGCGGGCGGTGTGGACCCTGCTGGGCGCGATGATCACCGAGGAGGACGGCGCTCTGCGTTGCCGTTGGCCCGACAGTCACCTGGACGTCGTCATCGAGCCGGGCGAGCCCGCGGGCCCTGTCGCCCTGCGGATGCGCGGCACGCCGAGCCTTCCCGCCGTTGACGGCACCGGTCCGGCCGTGACCGGCCACTGACTCCTCAGCCGCCACCGAGCATTTCAGCGGTTGGCGCTGCCGCCGCCAGCCCGCTGTCGGTAGCGGCCAGTGCACGCGCGTTCCCCAGCGTGGCGTTGACGCTGATGCCAGAGCCGTCCCGACGGCCATGGCGGATGCATCCACGGCGGCGGCTATTGGGCAGGGCGACCGCCTCGTTGGCGGCGGCTGCGCTGACGGTTTCAACGCTGCGGGCTGCCGACTCGGTGGTGTCTCACTTCCTTGTCGGTGCTACACTGCCGGCCATGCCGACCACTCGCCCCCGCCACGTGGTGACCGAGACCGACGCGGTCGCTCGGGCCTTGGACGATGCTGCCGAGCAATGGCCGGAAGAGAGCAGCCGCGCCAAGCTCCTACTGCGCCTCGTCGGCGAGGGGCATCGGGCGGTGATGGGTCAGCGGGAGCATCGCGCCG
>JALZLF010000180.1 GCA_030858865.1 Actinomycetota bacterium
GCTGGCGACCACCGCCCTGACCCTGCTGTACGTCGGCTTCCTGCCGCTGTGGGTTGCCGTCCTGGTGGTGGGCCGGGACCTGGTGCTGCTGGCGGTCAGCGTCACCCTGTTCGGCGGTAACCCCGGCCTTCCGGTCAGCCGGCTGGGCAAGCTCGCCACCGCCTGCCTGCTCATCGGGGTGCCTGGCTTCTTGCTCGGAAGGATGGACTGGGCAGGTGCGCCGCCGTTCCTGCTGGCCGCCTACGTCTTCACGGTCGTTGGCATCGTCACCTACTACGTCGCGGGGTGGCACTACTGGCATGCCGCCCGGATCGCCCTGCGCATCGCTGCGGCCTCGTCGCGAGAGGGTGAGCGCCGGTGAGCGACCCAGCCGACGCCCTCGGGCTCAGAGCCGAGACGGACTACGCGCGCCGGCCGCCGGTCCGCTGGTCACAGCCGTGGGCCAGCGGCGTGGTGCGCAGCCTGACGGTGCTGGGCGCGCTGCTGGTCGGTTTCCTGGTGTCAGCTGGTGTCAGCGTGGGACGCCAGCAGGCGCAAGAGCAGGGGGCGCGCAAGTCCGAGCTCATCGCCCTGATCGATGCCCGCCAGGCTCGTGCCGACGGCCTCGCCGCCCAGCTGGACCGCCTTCGGGGGCGGGTCGACGCCGCGCAGGCGGCCGCGGCGACGGCGGCGGCCCCTGCCCTGCGGAACCGGTTGGCCGACGTCGAGGCCGCGACGGGCCTCACGGCGCTGACCGGTCCTGGGGTGGCGCTGACCCTCTCCGACGGCACCGGTACCTGTCCTGCACAGCGTCCCGAGGACTGCCGGATCCAAGACGTCGACCTGCAGATGGCCGTCAACACCCTGTTCGCGCTGGGCGCCGAGGGCATCGCCGTCAACGAAGAGCGGATGATCGCCACCACGGCCATCCGCAGCGCCGGCTCTGCCATCCTGGTCAACTACCGCGTCTTGACGTCGCCCTACGTCGTGGAGGCGGTGGGGAACGCACCAGCCCTGTTCCAGGGCATGCGGGACAGCACGCTGTGGGACGACTTCGACCTCTGGCGCGATGTCTACGGGCTGGGGATCAGCCTGACCGAGGCCGATGAGGTCGGGCTGCCAGCGTTCTCCGGTTCGGTGCGGGTCCCTACCGCGGCGGACGTCGTGGGTGGCGCGCCATGATCGCCTTGCTGGCCTTGCTGCTCGGGGCCACGCTGGGGCTGGTGCTGCAGCCCAATGTGCCCCTGGCTCTCGCTCCGTACCTGCCCGTCGCCGTCGTCGCAGCCCTGGACGCGTTGTTCGGTGGCGTCCGTGCCCGCCTCGACGACACCTTCAGCGACCGGGTGTTCCTGGTCTCGTTTCTGTCCAATGTCATCCTGGCGGTCTTCCTGGTGTACCTGGGCGACCAGCTCAACGTCGGTGACGCTCTGGAGACGGCGGTCATTGTGGTGTTCGGGGTCCGGATCTTTCAGAACCTCGCCGCCGTCCGCCGTCACGTCTTCCGCGTATGACAGGAACCGCGCACCAGGAGCGCAGCAGGGGGCTGCAGCGTCCCGCTGCCATCGGGTCGCCATCGCCATGGCTGCGCGGGGCGACGGTCGTGGCCTGCGCGCTGGTCGGCTTCCTGCTGGTGACCCAGGTGCGCGCCGGAGAGGATCTCGGCGAGCGGCTCGACATCGAGCGCGAGCAGGACCTCGCCCAGATCCTGGCGGACCTGTCAGCGCAGTCCGACCGCCTGCAGGAGGAGGTCACCGATCTGCGGCTGACGCTGCTGGCATTCGAGAACTCCGCCGAGCGCGACGAGCTGGCGCTGGACAGCTTGCGTCGCCGGCTGCAGGAGCTGCGGGTGCTCGCTGGGACGCTCGCCGTGGAGGGGGAGGGCGTCCGCATGATCGTGGAGGACCCCGACGCGCAGGTCACCCAGGAGCTGCTGGTCGACAGCGTGCAGGAGTTGCGTGACGCCGGCGCGGAGGCGATCGCCGTCAACGATGTCCGCCTCGTCGCGTCCTCGGCGTTCACCTCGGGAAACCGCCGGTTGGTGGTGGACGGCAAGCCGCTTGACCCGCCCTATGTCCTGGCGGCGGTCGGTCCCGCCGAGACCGTCGCCAAGGCCCTTGCCATCCCCGGCGGGGCCATCGACTCGCTGGAGTCACGGTCGGGGGTGACGACGACCGTCGAGCAGCTTGCCGTCGTCGGCGTGCCCGCCCGGGCGGAGCCGGTGTCCTTCATCTACGGCGAGCCGGTGCCAGCCGAGAGCCAGCAGTGACGGGGTAGCATCGCCGCGACCCGATCAAAGGAAGACCACGGTGATCCCTTCCGAGCTGCGCTACACCGAAGAGCACGAGTGGGTGCGGGCCGACGGCGCGCGTGTCACCGTCGGCATCACGCACTACGCACAGGACGCCCTCGGCGACGTGGTCTACGTCGACCTGCCGTCGACGGGTACGCGGGTCGAACACGGTCAGCCGTTCGGGGAGGTCGAGTCGACCAAGAGCGTGTCGGACCTGTACGCGCCGCTGTCGGGCACGATCGTCGAGCGCAACACCTCGCTCGAGGGACGACCGGAGCTGGTCAACGCCGACCCGTACGGAGACGGTTGGATGGTGGTCATCGAGGCCGAGGACACCACAGCCGTCGACGCGATGATGTCGGCCGAGGACTACGAGCGGCTCACCGCCTCGTCGTAGCGTCGCTGCCGACCCGGCTGCCCGATCCCGTCGCGCGGGGCGGCCATGGGGTCATCGTCGGCTCGGTGTTAGCATCCCGCCGTGCCGGCACACCGGCCGTCGACTGAGTGTGGCGCCCGGCAGAAGCGCCGCCAGTCCCGGAATTGACGTGGGAGAGCCGATGAACTGCAGGCACTGCGGTCACGAGAACCCCGCAGATGCGAACTTCTGCGGCAACTGCGGCCGCCCGCTGGCCTCCACCGGTGACACCACCACCGGTGCGTTGAAGGTCGAGGATGTCGAGCCCTCCGAGGCGAACGAGGCCGGCGTCGACGTCGGTGAGCTGGAGGCCGGCACGGCGTTGCTCGTCGGAGTCCGCGGATCCAACCGGGGGGCGCGGTTCCTGCTCGACCGTGACGTCGTCAGCGTCGGCCGACACCCTGACAGTGACATCTTTCTGGACGACATCACCGTGTCGCGCCGCCACGCGGAGTTTCGCAGGGATGCCCAGCGCTTCTGGGTCCACGACGTCGGCAGCCTCAACGGCACCTACGTCAACGGCAACCGGGCCGACGACCAGCTGCTGTCCACGGGCGACGAAGTGCAGATCGGCAAGTTCAAGCTCGTCGCCTTTCTGGCGGAACCGGCGGACTGACGGTTGGCAGCCGACGGATTCACCATCGGAGAGGTCCTCAATCAGCTCAAGGAGGACTTCGAGGACATCACCATCTCCAAGATCCGCTTCCTGGAGAGTGAGGGTCTGATCTTTCCCGACCGCACCGAGTCGGGCTATCGCAAGTTCACCGACGACGACGTGGATCGCCTGCGCTTCATCCTCACCGCGCAGCGTGATCACTACCTGCCGCTGAAGATCATCCGCGAGCAGCTGGAGCGACTCGACGCGGGCGAACCGGGCGGTGTCGACGACGGGAACGCTCCTACCGGCGCCGGGAACGGGCAGGCTGACGGGCCCCGCAGGGCCACCGAGATCGCGACCGTGCTGGAGAAAGCGGTGTCCGCGGGGGAGCAGCCGCTGCTGGAGCAGCCACCACAGCGGGTCGTGCTGTCATTGCGTGAGTTCTGCGACGCCACGGGTCTCGACGTCGCCGAGATCCGAGCGCTGCGCGATTACGGCATCATCGGCGGGCGCGCCGAGGAGGGTGGCTCGTTCGACGGTGACGACCTGCTGGCCGCCCGTGCGGCACGCGAGCTGTTGCAGCTGGGGCTGGAGGCGCGGCACCTGCGCATGTACGGCCAGTTCGTCGACCGCGAGGTCGCCCTGTTCCAGCAGCTGGTGACGCCACTGCTGCGTCAGCGCAATCCGGAGGCGAGGCGGCAGGCCACCCGCCAGCTGGAAAAGCTCGCCGTGCTGACCGGACGTCTGCAGCGCTCGCTGCTCGCCCGCGCGCTGCGCGGCTATGTTCACGGCGGCTGACCGCCTCGCGTCCGGGCCGCCGCCGTACGGCCGCGTACGCAGCGGGGCGTCTCGCAGCTTGGCCGCGCTGGTCGCTGTGGTGGTGCTGTGCCTTGGTGCTCCACCGGTGGCAGCCGCACCCGCCGAGCCCAGCGTCACCGCAACCGGTGCCGTCCTGTGGGACCCAGCCGACGGCCGGGTGCTGCTGGGGAAACGGGCGGGTGCCGCGTTGCCGATGGCCTCCACGACCAAGATCATGACCGTCCTGCTCGCGCTGGAGGCCGGGACCGGTGACGAGACGCTCACCGTTTCGGCCGAGGCGGCCGCGGTCGACGACGCACCGGGAACAGCCACCCTTGGCCTGCAGCCCGGCCAGCAGCTGTCCGTCGACTCGGTGCTGGAGGGTCTGCTGTTGCAGAGCGGCAACGACGGAGCGGTGGCCATCGCCGAGCACGTCGCCGGCACCCAGGCCGCCTTCGTGGCGCGGATGAACGAGCGGGCCGTCGAGCTGGGGCTGGACGCGACCAGCTTCGTCAATCCCAGCGGGCTCACCAACGACCTGGCGCACTCCGCCAGCCCCACCGACCTCGCACGGTTGGCCGAGGTGGCGATGCGCGACGACGACTTCCGCGACTGGGCCGGTTCGACAGCCAGCACGGTTGCTGGCCTCGGGACGCTGGTCAACCGCAACGAGCTGCTCGAACGCTACCCCGGCGCCACCGGTGTCAAGACCGGATACACGTCTGTGGCCGGCCTGTGCCTGGTCGCCAGCGCCACCCGCGACGGGCGGCAGCTGTTCAGCGTGGTGCTCGACTCGCAGGCCAGCTTCACCGACGCGGCCGCGCTGCTGGATTACGGCTTCACCGCCTTCCGTCGCGTCCAGCCGTTGCGGCGGCACGCACGGGTGACCCGCTACCGCTGGGCCGACGCGGAGGTGGCGTTGGTGGCCGACGGCGTGCTGGGCCGCACGCTGCCCGCAGGCGCCCCGGCGCGATTGCGCACGATGCTGCGACCCGACGCCAGGCGGCCGCTGCGACGAGGGCAGGTGGTGGGAAGCTCCCAGCTGCTGTCGCGAGGCCGGGTGGTGGATGAGGTGGCGTTGCAAACGACACGACCTGTGCCCACCGCCCCGCCGGCTTCCGGTGCCGCCGCCGTCGGGCGAGCGGTGCAGAACGCCGTTCGCGCGTTCGCGCGGCTGCGTCCTGTCGCCAGAGGACTGTGAACGGGGGGCGGATGCCGCCCGCGGCGCTCGCGCGCCCCCGGACCCTGCGTCGCGCGGTGCTCGGGCCACGTAGACTTGGCCGCCAAGCGGACAGCGAAGGAGTCGACCGTGATCGAGCTGGAGCTGGTCGGGGTGCGGGTGGAGCTGCCGCACAACCAGCCGATCGTGCTGCTGAAGGAACGGTCCGGGGAGCGCTTCCTGCCCATCTGGATCGGGGCGGTGGAGGCGACCTCGATCGCCTTTGCTCTGCAAGGCGTTGCGCCCGCCCGGCCCATGACGCACGATCTCATGCGCGACCTGCTGGCCAGCCTGCATGTGTCGGTGGACCGCATCGTGGTGACGGAGATGCGGGAACGCACCTTCTACGCCGAGATCCAGATGACCCAGGCCGACGAACCGATCGTGGTCTCATCGAGGCCGTCGGATGCCATCGCCCTGGCCGTGCGCGCCACCGTTCCGATCTACGCCGACGAGGGCGTCCTGTCCGAAGCCGGCATCGAGATCGAAGACGCCGACGAGGACGAGGTCGAGCGCTTCAAGGAGTTCCTCGAGCAGGTCACGCCGGAAGACTTCCGAGAGTGAGCCCCAGCGTCACCCAAGGGTCAAGGCTAGGGATAGGGTCTATCGCTCCGGCGGGCGCGGTAACCCACAAGCCTATCCACAGAATGTGCACAACCTCGACGTGAACGCCACGCTGTCCCAAACCTGTAGTACACGATGAGGTCGGCCATGGCGCGGTCGCACGAGGCGGGGGGATCATTGACCTCGCTGTCGTCAGAGGCGTACCGTACGGGTAGCTGAAATTACGGTGCTGTGAGCCAGCCAGCTGCATCCGACAGAGGGACGGGAATGGCCGCACGCGAGAACCGCTACCTGCGTGACATCCCGCTGCCCGGCATGGAGGAGCGGCCGTCGGGCTACCGGGGCCCAGTCGTCTGCCAGATCGTCGGCATCAGCTATCGCCAACTCGACTACTGGACGACCACCGGGCTGATCACGCCGTCGGTGCGCAGCGCCGAAGGCTCGGGTTCCCAGCGGCTGTACGCCTTCGAAGACATCGTGCAGCTGCGAGTCATCAAAAGCCTGCTGGACGCCGGAGTGAGCCTGCAGCGCATCCGGGCGGCCATCGACTACGTGCGCGAACGTGGGTTGTCGTTGCGGGGACTGACGTTGGTCTCCGACGGAACCACGGTGTACGCGTTGGATGACTCGCGCGACGTCGTCGACCTGCTCGCCAAGGGCCAGGGCGTGTTCGGCATCGCGGTGGAGCCGGTGTGGCAGGCCGTGGAAGCCGACATCACCCGAATGCCGGCGGAGACCACCTCCGGCGGCGTGATCTCCGGCGGCCTCGACACCGCCCCCGGGAGCCCGGGCGAGGACGCGGCCGGACGGGCTGCCCCCAGCTGAACGGGCCGGACCTGCTCCGGCAGCGCCTGGCGGGAGGCGGGCTAGACTCGGCGCGCGCTGTGGCTGCGCCTTCGCCGGGCCCGCCCCGCCCCGCCCCAATGGTGTCGTCTAGGAGCCTGCGTTGGACTTCGCCCCGCACACCGACGATGACGTCGCAGCCATGCTGGCAGCCATCGGCAAGTCCGATCTCGCCGACCTGTACCGCCACATCCCAGCGTCGTTGCGGGTTCGCGGCGGACTGGACCTTCCCTCCGGCCGCAGCGAGGACGAGGTGCTCGGCGGCCTCGCCACCTTCGCCGCCGCCAATCGGCCCGGCACCGTCTGCTTCGCCGGCGGCGGCGCCTACGACCACTACGTGCCGGCCGTGGTCGGTGCCGTCATCAGTCGCGGAGAGCTGCTGACCTCCTACACGCCGTATCAGCCCGAAGTCAGCCAGGGGATGCTGCAGGCGCTGTTCGAGTACCAGACCGTGATCAGCGAGCTGACCGGCCTGCCGGTCTCCAACGCCAGCCTGTACGACGGCGGCAGCGCCGTCGCCGAGGCCGTGTCGATGGCTTGCGCGGCCACGCGGCGCAACACGGTGGCGGTGTCGGCGGCGCTGGACGCGCCCAGCCGTCAGATCGTGCGCACCTACGGACTCCCGCGCGGTCGCGAGGTCAACGTGGTGGCCTACCACGACGATGGCACGACCCCGGCGGGCGAGGTCGCCGGCGACGTCGCCGCCGTCGTGATCGCGCAGCCCAACAGCCTCGGCGTCGTCGAGGACGTGCGTGCCCACGCCGAGGCCGCGCACGCCGCCGGCGCCAAGCTCGTCGTCAAGCTGGAGCCCACCGCCGTCGGCCTGCTGGCCACGCCCGGAAGCCAGGGCGCGGATCTGGTCATCGGCGAGGGGCAACCGCTGGGTCAGGGCCTGTCCTACGGCGGGCCGTCCTTCGGCTTCCTGGCCTGCACCGACGACCAGGTGCGGCGGTTGCCCGGCCGCGTCGTCGGCCAGACGGTCGACCGCCGAGGCACCCGCGGCTACGTGATGACGCTGCGGGCCCGAGAACAAGACATCCGCCGGGAACGGGCCACCTCCAACATCTGCACCAACCAGACCCTGTGCGCCGTCGCCGCCCTGGTCTACGTCACCTGGCTGGGTCCCCAAGGGCTGCGCGAGCTGGCCAGTGCCTGCCTGTCGCGTGCGCGCCACGCCGCCGAGCGCCTGACGCGGATCGGTGGCGTCGAGCTGGCCGTCAGCGGGCCGTTCCTCAAGGAGTTCGCGTTGCGTCTGCCGGGCGTCGATCCTCACGCCGTGGTCGGCGGGCTGCTCGACGCCGGGTACGTCGTCGGACCTGTGGTGCCTGACGGGCCGGCGGCGGGGGCGGTGATGGTGGCGGTCACCGAGCGGCGCACCGCCGCCGAGGTCGAGAGCCTGGCCGAGGCGCTGGCCGAGGTCCTTCGCAGGCAGCGGCGCGAGCTGGTCGCGGCCGGTGGCCCGGCCGCCGGCGAGGAGATTGCCTGATGCCCGTCATGGGCGACCGGCTCGCCGCCGAGCCAACCGTGTTCGAGCGTTCGCGCCCCGGACGACGGGCCGCCACGATGCCGGCGTTGGACGTGCCAGCGGTCGACCCCGCCGCAGCGCTGCCAGGCGTGGAGCTGGCCGACGCGCTGCCGGGACTCCCGCAGATCGGCGAGCTCGACCTGCTCCGTCACTTCACGCGCCTGAGCCATCGCAACCACGGCATCGACGTCGGCTTCTATCCCCTGGGTTCCTGCTCGATGAAGTACAACCCGCGGCTGGCCGAGGCCGCCGCGGCGCTGCCCGGTTTCCGCGGGTTGCATCCCTGGGCGCCCGACGCCGCGGCGCAGGGCACGTTGGCGCTGCTGGCTGACCTCGAGCGCTGGCTGTGCGAGCTGACAGGGCTGCAGGCCGCCACCTTCCAGCCCGCCGCCGGGGCGCACGGGGAGCTCGCAGGTCTGCTGCTGATCCGCGCCTACCACCGCGACCGCGGTGACGCGCGGCGCACCATCATCGTGCCCGACTCCGCGCACGGCACCAATCCGGCCAGCGCGGCGATGTCCGGCTACGAGGTCGTCACCGTCCCCTCAGGCGAGGACGGGCTGGTCGACGTCGACGCACTCGAACGCCTGGTCGACGACTCGACCGCGGGGCTGATGCTGACCAACCCCAACACCCTCGGACTGTTCGAGCTCCAGATCGAGCGGATCGCCGCGATCCTGCACCGCGTCGGGGCGCTGCTGTACTACGACGGCGCCAACTTCAACGCGATCGCCGGCCAGGTCCGCCCCGGCGACATGGGTTTCGACGTGGTGCACCTCAACGTGCACAAGACCTTCGCTACCCCGCACGGCGGCGGTGGGCCTGGCGCCGGTCCCGTTGTGGTCAGCCAGCGCCTGGCCCCTTACCTTCCGGCACCGGTCGTCGTTCGCCGCGACGACGGCACCTGGGCCTGGGACGCCGACCGGCCCAAGTCCATCGGGCGGCTCCACGGATTCCATGGCAACGCGGCCGTGCTCATCCGCGCCTACAGCTACCTGCTGTTCCACGGCGGCGACGGGCTGCAGACCATGAGCGCCAAGGCCGTGCTCAACGCCAATTACGTGGCGTCGCAAGTTCGTGACGTGCTGCCGCTGGGCTACGGACAGCACCAGCCGATGCACGAGTTCGTGGCCACCGGCAAGGGTCTCAAGGCGCACGGCGTCCGGGTCACCGACCTGTGCAAGCGGCTGATTGACCTGGGCTATCACCCGCCGACCAACTACTTCCCCCTCATCGTCGACGAGGCTTTGATGGTCGAGCCAACAGAGACCGAGTCGCACGAGACGCTGGACGACTTCGTGGCCGCGCTGCGACAGATCGTGGAGGAAGCGGCCAGCAACCCCCAGCTGCTGCACGACGCGCCACAGACCACGCCGGTCACCCGCCTGGACGAAGGCAAAGCGGGACGGGATCTGGTGCTGCGCTGGCATCCCTCCACAGGTTGAATGCCTGAGGGCCACACGATCCATCGCTACGCGCGCGAGCATCGCCGCTGGCTTCGCGGGCGGGCGGTCGAGGTCAGCTCACCGCAGGGCCGCTTTGCCGCAGGCGCCGCGTTGCTCGACGGTCGCACCCTGCGAGGGGTCGACGCCCACGGCAAGCATCTGTTCTACCGCTGGGAAGGCGGCGCGATCCTGCACGTGCATCTCGGCCTCTACGGCGGCTTTCGTATATTTGGGACAGTCCACAGCGAGCAGAGACCAATCTCGGGGACAGTCCACAGCGAGCAGAACGCAGAGGTGCCGCCGCCGACGCCGGGGACACGGTTGCAGCTGCGCACGCCCGAGGTGACGATCCGGCTAGCCGGCCCGACGGTCTGCGAGCTGCTCGAACCGGACGGCGAGGCACGCATCCGCGGGCGGCTCGGTCCTGATCCGCTGCGCCGCGACGCTGACGTCGAGGCGGTGGCGGCCACACTGCGCCGGCGGCCCACGCCCATCGGGGCGGCGCTGCTGGACCAGCGGGTCGTCGCCGGCATCGGCAACGTCTTCCGCGCCGAGGCGCTGTTCGTCTGCGGGATCGCCCCGCTACGTCCCGCCAACCTGCTCGACCGCGACGACTTCGAGCGCCTGTGGACGACGATCGGCGGCATGCTCGCGAACGGGTTGCGGCTGGGAAGAATCGTCACCGTCGAGCCCGCGGAGGTTGGCAAGCGCGCTCGGGGCCGCCTGCGCGACGACGAGCGCCTCTACGTCTATCGCCGCGCGGACCGGCCCTGCCGCCGCTGCGGGACGGCGATCCGCGCCTTTGAGCTCGCGGCGCGGACCGTCTACGCCTGCCCCACCTGCCAAGCGGAGTGAACGCGACCCCCGATCACCCTGTGGCAGTGCCTGCTGTCGCCGGCCGTTACCTCGTCACGCGCACCCGCAGCCGTCGGCTGTTGGTTATGGCCCTGCTCAGCTCGGACTCCCGCCGCCGGTCGACCGAGTGACCCGTCCGGTTGCGCAGCAGCAGCTGGGCTTGCAACGTGTCGTTGCGCGGAGCGTTGCGCAGCTGTCGCACCAACTCGCCGAACGACCCGGCGCCCCGGCCCAAGCGGCCGTCGCACTCTCCGAACAGGAAGCAGAACTCGCCGCCTCCACCATGGGCCGCATTGCCCACGACCAGCTGGCCGCGAGCACCCGCGGAACGCTGGCCGAGGTCGAAGGCGAACACCCGGCGAGCAACCTTCGTTCTGCGGTCCCCACGGAACCGGTGCAGCACGGCACGGACCCGCAAGACCGCCCCCCGCTCGACAACCAGCGTGCCAGAGGCCTCATGCCAGAGACCGTTGCGGCGGACCTGGAGTCGGGCCACCTTCCAGTGGCGCTGCTGGTCCACGACTCGGGTGTCCAGCCCGATCCCGTCGAAACGAACCTTGCCGAAGCGGTTGCCGGCCAGCCGTTCCAGCTGCAGCCACGGCTCCTCCATGGATTCCACTGAGACGTCCCAGCGGGCATTGAACTGGTTGCTCCTCCGCAGCCGGTAGCTGCGGCCCTTGTGCGTCATGTCGACCGTCCAGGTCAGCACGGAGCTACCGGGACTGAAGTACCGGTCGAGCAGGAAGTCCATGTTGGCGTAGCCGTGGATGAAGCTGATGAACGGCACATAGTCGCTGTACGCCACGTTCGTGGTGCCCGTGTCGCTGACCAACGATCCGTCCGGCCGCTCAGCCACTGTGCGGGATGTGATCGGGCTGGCGAACGCCGGTCCGTCCAAGCGGCTGTGCAGCCCGGTGAAGCCGTCGTAGTCAACGGTGCCGACCGGTGCGCCGAGAGTGGCCAGCTTGTAGCTGCCGAACGCTGAGTCCACGGCGATCGTCACCGCCTCGGCCGCGTGCAACCCCAGGGTGGTGCGACCCTCCCAGAAGAACGGATGGCCGAAAGCCAGCGCCTCGCCGCCGCAGGCCCAGGTCGTCGTACCGGTTCCGGCCGCGGCGATGTCGCCGTAGGACAGCGCGGCGGCGAAGTTGCTGCCCGCGACGATGTCGCCTGGTTCGGCGGCTGCGTCCGACGAGTAGCCGCTGCCAGCCACGGGAATGATTCGCGACCCGTCGCGTTGTGCCCGTCGCTGCAGCCACTCGATGCGTTCCGAGCTGCCGTTGATGGCCAGGGGCACCGAAAGGCGCGGCAAGCGGGCGGGCACGGCCGACATCGCCGTGTTGGTCTGCGCCGCGATCGATCGCCGCTGCGCGCCGTCAAGTCGCACGGACGGCCGCGCCGTGGCTGTCGGCGGGGCCCCATCGGACATCGCCAGCATCTCCGCGGCCGGGGTGATGCCAGCGAGGCTGCTGGCTCCCCAGGTGAAGCCATAGGACACCGCGCCGACGAGCTGGGCGCCGATGTAGAGGGGGGACCCCGACATCCCGGCCCACACCCCTCGCTCGCCGTCGATGCCAAGGCCGGACAGCTCGGCGATGATCAGATCGTGGTCGATGCCGATGCCGCCGTAGTCGATATCGAGGATCTCGGCGGTGAAGGCTTGCGGTGTCGTGCCGTGCACCACGGTGGCGCCGGTCGCTTCGACCGGAATCTGCGCGCCGGTGTCCGGGTCCCGTCCGTTGGCGTCGAGCAAGGCCTGCAACTCGGCGGTGGCCATCGTCGGAGCGCACTCGCGGTCGGGCAAAGCGGCGGCAACCACGGGAAGCGCCGGTGAGACGGAAAGTGCACTGGCGAGGGCGGACAGTACCAGCAGGACGAACAGGCGGCGACGACCGAATCGTGACATGGAAGGCTCCCAACGGGGCACGGACCACCCGCTGTGGTCCGGATGATCGGACGGTACGTGCCAACCTGTGCCGGAGCGAGGACTATCCCGTCAACGGTCCCAATCTCATCCCATCCGGCCATGCCCGATGACCTGCACGGACTAGTCGCCGCGGCGCTCCAGCCACGCCAGCAGCGTGCGGACGCCGTAGCCGGTCCCGCCTGCCGGTGTGTACCCCCCGGCCAACTCGACAGGGCGGAACGACGGCCCCGCGATGTCCAGGTGCGCCCAGGCGACGTCGCCGACGAATCGCCGCAGGAACAACCCGCCCATGATGGCGCCGCCGTTGGCGCCGTCGCCGGTGTTGTTCAAGTCAGCCACCGGCGAGTCGAGCAGAGGCTCGAGGTCGTCCCACAGGGGTAGCTGCCACAGCGGCTCGCCGGCCACGGCGGCGGCCCGCAGCAGCGAGGACAGCAGCTCGGGGTCGTTGCTCATGGCCGCGGCGGCCAGCCGGCCGACCGCGTGCAGGGACGAGCCTGTCAGCGTCGCGAGGTCGACGATGGCATCGGGCGCCAGCTGCGCGGCGGCGTCCAGGGCGTCGGCCAGGACCAGCCTTCCCTCGGCGTCGGTGTCGCGGATCTCGACGGTGGCGCCGCCGTGGATGCGGATGACGTCGTCGGGGCGCTGGGCGTCGCGGCCGGGCATGTTCTCGGCCAGCGCCAGCAGAGCCGTCACCTCCAGGCGGACACCGAGGTCGGCCAGCACCGAGCAGGCCCCCGCGATCGCCGCGGCACCGGCCATGTCGGCCTTCATCCACTCCATGCTGGTGCCCCGCTTGAGGTTCAGACCGCCGCTGTCGAAGGTGATCCCCTTGCCGACCAGGGCCACGTGGCCGAGGGCGGCGGCCGGGCGGTAGCGCAGGCGCAGCAGCCGCGGTTCGGCGCTGGAACCACGCCCCACCGCGAGCAAGCCACCGAAGCCCTCGGCGTGCAGTGCCGCGGCGTCGAGACTTTCCGCCTCACAGCTGCCGGCGACCAGCGTGCTGATGGCCTCGGCGAGATCGGCCGGGCGCTTCTCGCCCGGCGGCTGGTTGACCAGGTCTCGGGCGGCGATGGTGGCGCGGGCGTACCGCTCGGCGCGCGTCAACGCCTGCCGCGCTTCGGCCAGCTGGCTGGAGGGGGTCAGCACCACCACGTGGCGCAAGCTCGAAGGCGGTGGTTGCGCGTTCCGGCCGAGATGCCGGCGGTCCTCGTAGGCCCCGAGGGTGAACCCTTCGGCCACCGCCTCGACCGCCGCCGGGCCGGCATGGACCTGTGACAGCGTCGTGGCAACCCTCGAGGCGTGGCGAGCGGCGCGAGCGGCCACGCCCGCCGCCCGCCGGAGCCGTTCGTTGTCCGTGGCGTCCATCCGCCCCAACCCCACCAGCAGGACGCCACGTGCTGGCAAGCCGGGAGAGCTCAGCAGCAGCTGCTGGCCGATGTCGCCGCGGAACTCGGGCGTCACGGGCAGGGCGTCCAATCCCAGCGCCGCGAGCACCGCCGCGGCTCCAGGACCCTCGATGCCGCCCTTGAACACCGGGACGACCAGCAGGTCCGTGGAGATCCGCAGGGGATCCTCCGCGGAGGCGGTGACCGTCAGCACGACATGGAGCCTTTCGCAGCAAGACGCCCGGTCAGCGGGCCCGCGGACCGGGCGGCGGCAACCGACAGCACCAGGAGAGCAACACACAGGGGTGGTTCGGCGCAGTGTAGATGCCTCCGGTCCCGCGGCAGACGCGCGTGGCCTTCAGCCGGGTAATGGCAGCCCGTCCTCGCCGAGGGGCCCGTCCAGCGACGCCCGCGCCCGCACGGCCGGGTCGGTCGGGCCGATCTCGCACCAGTCGCAGCCGCCCTGGCAACGGCGCAGGCATGCCTCTGGCACCCTGGTGCGCTCGTCGAAGGGGAGCAGCTGGGTGCAGTGCTGGCAGCGATAAGTGGTGCTGGCGCGGACCATGGCGCAGAGGGTAACCAGCGGGGCCTGCGCCTACTGCACGATCCGCTTGTCGAGGGCCTGGCCGTCGCCGTCGAGCTCGTAGACGACCGGCACGCCGGTGGGGATCTCCAGGCGGGTGACGGCGTCGTCGTCCAGCCCGTCCAGCTCCTTGACGATCGATCGCAGGCTGTTGCCGTGAGCGGACATCAGCACCGTGGCCACCTCGCGGGTGGCCGGCAGCACGACTGCGTTGAAGTATGGCAAGGTCCGCCTGGCGGTGTCGGCGAGGCTCTCGCCGCCTGGTGGCGCGATGTCGTAGCTGCGCCGCCAGATGTGAACCTGCTCGGACCCGAACTCCTCGGCGGTCTGCGCTTTGTTGCGTCCGGTCAGCGCCCCGTAGAAGCGCTCGTTGAGCTGCCAGGCGCGCACCTGCTCCAGGTTCTGCTGACCCAGCTCGTCCAGGACGATCCGGCCGGTGTCGATCGCACGGATTAGCGTCGAGGTGAACGCACGGTCGACCGAGACGCGTTGGGAGGCCAGCCTCTCGCCGCCTCGCCGTGCTTCTTCGCGCCCCTCGGCAGACAGTGGTGTGTCGACCCAGCCGGTGAAGCGGTTTTCGGCGTTCCAGGTCGACTGGCCGTGGCGCAACAGGATCAGCAGGCTCATGCGGGGGGACGCTAACACGGTTGGACAGCTAGGCTACGGGTACGTAACCTACGCAACCGTAACTATCATCACCGCCCCAAGGAGCCCGCCCCGTGACCACCCAAGACCAGCGCCTGCTCGCCGAGCTCGAGCCCAAGGCCGAGGAGCTGCTCAACCGACACGGCAAGGCCGCCCGGGAGTGGTTCCCCCACGACTACATTCCTTACAGCCTCGGGCGCGACTTCGACAAGGACCCGTGGACGCCGGACCAGTCACGCCTGACCGGGGTCGCCCAGGTCGCCTTCGAGGTCAACCTGCTGACCGAGGACAACCTGCCCAGCTACCACCGCGAGATCCACAACATGTTCGGGCCCGGCGACGGGGCCTGGATCAACTGGGTGCACCGTTGGACCGCCGAGGAGGGCCGCCACGCGATCGTGCTGCGCGACTATCTGGTGGTGACACGGGCCTTGGACCCGGTGCAGCTGGAGCGCGGCCGCATGCAGAACGTGATGGTCGGCTACGACCGCGACGGCAAGTCCACGCTGCAGGGGATGGCCTACGTGGCCTTCCAGGAGCTGGCCACGCGCATCTCGCACCGCAACACCGGCCGCTACTCGCAAGACCCGGTGGCCGACCGGATCATGACGCGCATCTCCACCGACGAGAACCTGCACATGGTCTTCTACCGCGACATGCTCGGCGCGGCGCTGCGGCTCGACCCGTCGGCCGCCGTGCAGGCCATCGCCGCCGAGGTCCTCGGCTTCCAGATGCCCGGCGCCGGCATGGCCGACTTCAACCGCAAGGCCGTGATGATCGCCAAGGCCGGCATCTACGACCTGCGCGTCCACCACGACGACGTGATCTGGCCGCTGCTGCGTCACTGGCGCTTCTTCGACGTCGAGGGTCTGAACGAGGAGGCCGAAAAGGCGCGTCAGCAGACCGCCGAGTTCCTGACCGCGTTGGACGCCCAGGCCAGCAAGTTCGAGGCCAAGCGCGCCAGGTCCCATGAACGCGAGGCGGCTCGGGCTTCGTAGCTGAGGATGCCTTGGCCGAGCTACCTCGATCGAGCTACGCCGACAGGTCGGCCACGGCGCGGGGCAGTCGTGACAGCCCCGTGTAGGCCAGGGCAGTCAGGTGGTCGGCGACCACCTTCTTGTCGGGGGTCCGTTCGTCGGCCCACCACGCCCCGACGTGCACGACCATGCCGACCAGCGCGTGGGCGTACAGCGGCGCGGTGGCCAGGTCGACACCGGTGCGCGTGAAGAAGTCGCTCAGCACCTGCTCGGCCTTGCCCGCGACGTCGGACAGCAGCCCGGCCATCCCGCCACCGGAGAACCCCGCCGGCGAGTCGCGGATCAGCACGCGGAACCCGTCAGGGTCTGACTCGATGTAATCAAGGAAGGCCATGGCGCTGGAGCGGACCTGCTCGCGGGCGCCGAGGCCAGGCCCGAGGCGGTTGGTGATCATCTCCAGCAACCGGGAGCTCTCGCGGTCGACGACCACGGCGTACAGCCCTTCCTTGCCGCCGAAGTGCTCGTACACGATCGGCTTGCTGACCCGGGCGCGGCTGGCGATCTCCTCGATCGAGGCGCCGTCGTAACCGAGCTCGGCGAAGACCCGCTTGGCGACCTCGACGAGCTGCGTCCGCCGCTCGCTGGCGGTCATGCGTCGCTCCGTCATGGTGGTGACGCTACCCGCAGCGGCGCGGCGTTACAGTCCAGCGGCGATGGCGCAGTCCGAGGTGGTCACCGTGGACGTGGCGGGGGAGCCCGTGCGCGTCACCAGTCCTGGCAAAGTCCTGTTCCCCGAGCAGGGCTGGACCAAGATGGACCTCGTGCAGCATTTCATCGGCTGCGCCGACGGCGCCCTGCGGGGAGTGTACGGCCGGCCGACGGTGCTCAAGCGCTGGCGGGAGGGGGTCGCGGGCAAGCCGTTCTTCCAGAAGCGTGCCCCCAAAGACAGTGACCACGAGTACGCCACCATCCGCTTTCCCTCCGGGCGCAGCGCCGACCTGCTGGTGCCGCGCGAGCCCGCCGACCTCGTCTGGATGGCGCATCTGGGCTGCCTGGACCTCAACCCGTGGCCCGTGCGCGCCGAGGCCGTCGACCGTCCCGACGAGCTGCGAGTCGACCTCGACCCGGTGCCGGGCGTGGACTTCGGCGCGGTGCGCGCGGTTGCGCTGGAGGCGCGCGAGGTGCTCACCGAGTACGACCTCGTCGGCTGGCCCAAGACGTCGGGGAACCGGGGAATCCACGTCTACGTGCGCATCGAGCCGGAATGGACGTTCACCGCCGTGCGCCGCGCCGCGCTGGCTCTGGCGCGGGAGGTCGAACGCAGGATCCCGCAGCTGGCGACCAGCAAGTGGTGGAAGGAGGAGCGCCACGGCGTGTTCCTCGACTACAACCAGAACGCTCGTGACCGGACCATCGCCAGCGCGTATTCGGTGCGTCAGACGGGGCTGGTGTCCGCGCCGCTGCGTTGGGAGGAAGTCGCCGACGTCGACCCGCACGACTTCCCGCTCGGCCGCTTCGTCGCCGATCGTTACGCCGCCGTGGGCGACCTGTCGGCGGGCATCGACGAGGCGGTGGGGCGCCTCGACGGGTTGCTGGCGCTGGCGCGGCGCGACGAGGAACAGGGCCTCGGTGACGCGCCATGGCCTCCGCACTTCCCAAAGCAGGACGGCGAACCGATGCGCGTGCAGCCCTCGCGCGCCCGGCGGGCAGGGCAGGCGCCATGACCGCAACGGGTGCGGCGCTGACCAAGGTCGTTGTCCTCGACGACTACCAGGACGTGGCTCGTCGTTTCGGACCCTGGGACCAGCTCGCCGACGCGATCGAGCTGAGCGTTGTGGGAAACCACATCGACGACGCCGAGGAGCTGATCGCCCGGCTCGCCGGCGCGCAGGTGATCGTGGCGATGCGCGAGCGCACGCCGTTCGATCGGCAGCGGCTGGAGCGGTTGACCGACCTGCGCCTGCTCGTCACGACCGGGATGGCCAACGCCGCGATCGACTTCGAGGCCGCCAGGGACCTCGGCATCACCGTGTGCGGGACGGCGAGCCCACCCGGCCCGCCCGCCGAACTGACGTGGGCGTTGATCCTGGCCGTCACCCGCAACGTGTGCCGCGAGGACCAGGCGGTGCGGGAGGGGGGCTGGCAGCACACCATCGGGCCCGAGCTGGCGGGACGGACGCTGGGCGTGATCGGCCTGGGGCGCCTCGGCAGCCGGGTCGCGGGGTTCGGCAAGGCCTTTGACATGCGGGTGCTGGCCTGGAGCGCCAACCTCGATCCGGCCGTCGCCGCGGCGGCGGGCGCCGAGGCGGTCAGCAAGCAGACCCTGCTGACAGACTCCGATGTGGTCACGCTGCACCTGCGGCTCAGCGACCGCACGCGGGGGATCATCGGCGCCGCCGAGCTCGCCGCGATGCGCCCGACCGCCTATTTGGTGAACACCTCCCGAGGGCCACTGGTCGACGAGCAGGCTTTAGTGGCAGCGCTGCGCTCGGAGCGGATCGCCGGCGCCGGTCTGGACGTGTTCGACACCGAGCCGCTGCCCGTCGACCATCTGCTGCGCTCACTGCCCAACGTCGTGGTGACGCCGCACCTGGGCTATGTCAGCACGGGCACCTACGCGACGTACTTCCGCGAGGCCGTGGAGGACATCGCCGCCTGGCTGGAAGGCGCCCCGGTCCGGGTGCTGTAAGCGGGCCGCCGTCGCCGTCGCCGCCGAAGCTATAGGTCGAGCAGCACGGCGAGGACGTCGCGAATCTGTGCCATCGAAAAGGACCCGACATTGCCCAACGTCTCGCGGATGCGGGCGGTTGCCACCCCTCGTACCGTGTTGGCACTGCGCCGCCGAGTCCGCGTCCAGCCCGTTGCTTGCGTCGGCGCTGACGGTCACCTCGGAGGCGTAGCCGCGCAGCGTACGGGTCAGCGGCACGATCTGGATGACGGTGGGGCCGGCAGCCAGCAGCCGCGCCGCGGTTATGACGACCGCCGGACGAACCATCCCCTCCTCGGACCCGATGGGAGTGCCCAAGTCCAGCTTGATAACCACACCCGAGGTCGGCATCGAGCCCTTCGGCTTCCTCGTTGCGCAAGGGGGCTGGCGAGTTCCTGGCCCATCTGCTCATGGCGCAGCACCCTGACCGCGCGAGCGACGGTGTCGGCCACCGTGCTCTGCCGTTCGTGCGCCAGCCTTTCACTCGGCGTCTGGGTCGAGCGCCCGGCCGGCGGGCACCGCCACCCCGGCGTCATGCGCTCGCCCCTCGGGGGAGTAGACGTCGAGGTCGGGACTTACGGCGAACTCAGACGGTCGGCGCCTGCCTGGCGAGCCCGCAGCCAAGCGATCACCCCTTCGATCATCGTTCGCGCCGCTCGTCCAAGCAGGTCTCGCAGTACCAGCATTCGCGGGCCGTCTGCAGGAAGCGGACGCCTCGCCGTACCAGTCAGGGTCCTGGCGGACGCGACCGCAGGGACGGTGCCGACCGAGCCGGCAGCGCAGCAGCGACAGCCAGTACCCGAGCTGGTCGGGGAATTGACGGTCCAGGAGTAGTACAGGTGGCGGCGCAGCCCCGGTATGCCGTCGTAGCAGCGCCAT
The DNA here is from genome assembly GCA_030858865.1 of Actinomycetota bacterium. Taxonomy (GTDB): domain Bacteria; phylum Actinomycetota; class Nitriliruptoria; order Euzebyales; family Egibacteraceae; genus JACCTL01. The sequence continues at coordinate 19,635 of JALZLF010000180.1, forward strand.
AGCGGGTGCAGCAAGTCGTGGAACTCGTCGTAGCCGAGCTCCTGATGTGAGGGCGTCCGGATCGTCCGCCGACGAGGGGAACCTCTCGGAGCCAAGCCCCTGATGACCCATCGATGCTGGCGATGACCCGGCCAGTGGAGGAGCGTGAAGGCCAGCACCCTACCCTCGGCCGAAGCATCCTGTAGCCGGGGATACCGCGGGTTCCGGGTCGCACGGCCAGGGGATGAGTTAGGGGACCCGCTGGGCGCTGTCAGCGACGAAGTCGCGGACGAAGTCCCCAAGCCGGGTTGGGGTGACCCCGTAGGTCGAAGCG
>JALZLF010000027.1 GCA_030858865.1 Actinomycetota bacterium
CACCCATGAGCCGAATCCTGAAGCGCAAGCTGCTCCCGGCGCTGGCGCTGCTGCTGGCGGTGCTCCTCGCCGCCTGTGGCGGCGGCGTGGCCGGTGGCGGTGGCAGCGAGGCCGCGGGCGGCGGCGAGGGTGAAGCCGCCGGCGACTACCCATCAGAGCCTCTGAGCTGGACCATCGCCTTCGGTCCTGGCGGGGGCAACGACATCTTGTCGCGGACCCTGATCGACATCATCGATAAGAACGACCTGTACTCCCAGCCCATCGTGGCGGAGAACCGTGAGGGTGGCAGCGGAGCCGTGGGTTGGGGCTTCCTGCACAACCAGGCAGGCAACCCCTACCACATCTCGACCACTAGCGGCAGCTTCATCACCACGCCGCTGGAAGCCGACACCGCTTGGGATCCGACGAGCTTCACGCCGGTGGCCCTGCTCGCTTCCGACGAGCTCGTCCTGATCGTCAACAGCGACTCGGAGATCACGTCGCTGCAGCAGTTCATCGACTCCGCGAAGGAAGACCCGCCGGCCCTCGGGGGGATCGGCTCGGTCAACGTCGACTTCATCGTGCTGCAGCTGCTGTCCAGCCAGGCCGGCTTCGAGTTCGACTACGTCCCGTTCAACGACGAGGGCGAGCTCACCGCGGCGTTGCTGTCGGGGAGTCTTGATGGCGCCGTGTCCAACCCGGCGGAGATCCTCGGCCTGATGGACTCCGGTGACGTGCGGGGGCTGGCCTACACCGGCGACGAGATCCCCGAGGCCTTGGGCGACATGCCCACGTTGGCCGACGAAGGGTTCGAGATCGACATCGCGACACCGCGCGGGCTGGTGCTGCCGCCCGACGTCGACCCTGCCGTGCAAGAGTTCTGGCAGGACGTCATCCGCAAGGTCGTCGAGACGCCCGAGTGGGCCACCTACGTGGAAGACAACCTGCTGACCGAGCAGATCGCCTACGGCCAGGAGTTCGAGCAGATCCTGCAGGAGACGAGCAAGACCTACCGCGAGATCCTCATCGAGGAGGGGGCGATCGAGGGCTAAGCACGACGGCGACCGTTCACCTGGGGGCGACGTCATGACCTCGATCATCACCACGAAGACACTGTTCCTGCTCACCTTGCTGATCGGTTCGGCGCTGTACTCGGCCGTGGCGTTCGACCTGCCGTGGACCACGACCGCGGGCCGCATCGGCGCCGGCTTCTTTCCCCGCATCATCGGCGTGCTCCTGGTGGTCTCGACGGGTTGGGCCCTGGTCAATGAACTGACCGGGCGCGCGCCGGAGTCCCAAGGCCTCCAGGAGCAGGCCTCCGCCGACCAGCCCGCGAAGGTCGGCGACACCATGCTGATGATAGGGCTCATCATCGCCTTCGTGCCGTTGCTGTTGTACCTGGGCGCACTGATCGGGATGGTGCTGTTCACGTTGGTCACGCTGTTTCTGTTCAACCGCGGCCGGCCCTTGCTCAATGTGGTGATCGGCGTCGGGTTTCCCGTTGCCCTGTTCGTGCTGTTCGACCGGGGACTCAATGCCACGCTGCCGCCTGGCGCGTTCGACCTGGTCCCGTTCTAGGTACGCCGAGGCGAGGAGAAGCGCGAGTGGACATCTTCGAGCAGCTGCTGGGCGGACTGCAGACGATCATCACGCCCGGGAACATGCTCCTGCTGATGATCGGGGTGACCGTCGGCATGGTGGTGGGAATCATGCCCGGCCTTGGCGCCTCGGCCGGGATCGCGATCCTCCTGCCGCTGACGTTCAGCCTCGATCCGACCAGCGCGATCGTCATGCTCGCCGCCATCTACTACGGCGCAATGTACGGCGGCACCATCACCTCCATCCTCATCAACACGCCAGGCGAGTCCGCCACCGTGGCCAGCACCTTCGACGGGTACCCGCTGGCCCGGCAAGGTAGGGCGGGAGCGGCGCTGGTGTTATGCGCGGTGGCATCGTTCGTGGCTGGCACCGTCGGTGCGGTGCTGATCAGCGCTCTCGCCCCCCTGTTCAGCCGGGCGGCCCGCAGCTTCGGTCCGCCCGAGTTCTTCATGGTGGTGATGCTGGGGCTGCTGATGCTCGTGGTCATCATCGGGGGCAACCGGCTGTACGGCCTGATCTCGGCGTTGCTCGGCTTCGCCCTCGGGACGGTGGGCGTCGACATCGGGACGGGGATGCAGCGCTACACCTTTGGGTCCGCCGAGCTGGTGGGCGGCATCGACTTCATTCCGATCGCCATCGGACTGTTCGGGATCGGCGAGATCCTCTACAGCGTCTACCTCAACCAGCACGCCGCGGACTTCCCCTACATCAAGGTGAGCTCCAAGGACGAGGGCTTCTGGCCCAGCCGACAGGAGTGGCGGGAGTCGACCGCACCGACCGCAAGGGGCTCGGTCCTCGGGTTCATGGTGGGGACACTGCCGGGAGCCGGCGCGACGATCGCCTCGCTGATGTCCTACAGCATGGAGAAGTCCATCTCCAAGACCCCCGAGAAGTTCGGAAAGGGAGCGATCCCCGGCTTGATCGGACCCGAGGCGGCCAACAACGCGGCGTCCGCCGGCTCGCTGGTGCCCTTGCTGACCCTTGGCATCCCCGGCTCAGGTTCGACGGCGGTGCTGCTCGGGGCGTTCCTGCTGTACGGCCTGCGGCCCGGGCCGCTGCTGATGACCCAGAATCCCGAGTTCGCCTGGGGCCTGATCGCCAGCATGTACCTGGGCAACGTCGTCTTGGTGCTGCTCAACATCTTCTGCATCCCACTGTTCGCCAGCTTCATGAAGATCCCCCTGCGCATCGCGATCCCGGTGATCGTCGTGCTGTGCACCATCGGCACCTACACCGTCAACGGCAGCATCATCGAGACCTGGCTGATGGTGCTGGCAGGGGCGCTCGGCTTCTTCATGAAGCGGTTCGGCTTCTCTCCCGCCGCGGCGATCGTCGCCCTGGTCCTGGGCTCGACCGCCGAGGAGACGCTGCGCCAGTCGCTCCTCATCTCTAGAGGCAGCCCGTTGATCTTCTACGAACGACCGGTAGCGTTCGGCCTGGCGATCGCCTTCGTGGTGCTGATCGCGGTGCCGGTGGCCTACCGGCTGATCCGTGGCCGTCGCCTGCCGGCCGTGCCGTCCGGCGACTCGGACCAGTAGCCAGCAACTCGCCGGCGGCACGCGAGGCCGACAAGGAGACGCCCGTGCGTCTGTGCAGCGTCGTGGCAGTGCACGACGAGATCGCCGCCATCGACGTTCCCGGCCGCGGGGTGATTCCGCTGTCCGCCGTGGACGCGGGCGCGCCCCCCGACCTGCTGGACGTCATCGGGCTGCTGTCGGCGCGACGGCTCGACACCTGGGCGCAGCGCCTCGCCCAGCTCTCCGACGACGCCTTCGCCGACCCGGCGACGGTGCGCTGGGCGCCGCCGTACCGCCACCCGCCCAAGCTGTGGGGCATCGGTCTGAACTACGTCGACCACGCCGACGACCTGGCGGCGGCGCACCCGACCGCACCGGCGTCGTTCATGAAAGGTGACCACACGATCATCGGTCCAGGCGATCCGATCGTCCTGCCGGGACAGAGCCGGCGGGTCACCGCGGAGGGCGAGCTGGGCATCGTCATCGGGCGAGAGTGCCGCAACGTCGAGGAAACCGAGGCGCTGGAGTATCTGGCCGGCGTGTGCTGCGTGCTCGATCAGACCGCCGAGGACATCCTCCAGGAGAACCCGCGGTTTCTGACCCGAGCCAAGAACTTCCCGACGTTTTTCGTGTTCGGGCCGCACCTGGTGACGATGGACGAGGTGCTGTCGCGCTTCGACAGCCTCGCCGACATCGTCGTCGGGACGTACCGCAATGGTGCGCTCCACCGACAGAACGCGGTCGCCAACATGCTCTACTCGCCACAGATGTTGATCAGCTTTCACAGCAAGGTCATGCCACTGTTGCCCGGAGACGTGATCAGCACCGGTACTCCCGGAGCGGTGGTGATCGGGGACGGCGACCTCGCCGAGTGCCGCATCCCCGGCATCGGCTCACTGGTCAATCCCGTCATGGGGGCGGCCGGCACCCACTGAGAGGAAATGTCCCATGGTCGTGCTTTACAGTCTCGCCGCCGCCTTGACAGGGGGATGGGTGTTCCAGCGTCTCGGCGTCCCGGCCGGCGCGCTGGTGGGAGCGATGCTCGGCGTCGGCATTCCACGGATGCTCGGCGTCCCCACCTGGAGCATCCCACCCGCAGGACGCTTCGTGGCCTACGTGATCGTCGGGGCGCTGCTGGGCCAGACGTTCAGCCGTGAGACACCGAGGCTGGTCGCGGAGTCGTTCGTGCCCATCATCAGCGTGGTCGTGGCCTTCATCGGGATCGGTGTCGTGCTCGCCTACTGCCTGTGGCGGTTCGGGGGCCTGGACCCCATCACCTCCTACCTGGCGACATCGCCCGGCGCCATCGCGCAGATGGGCGTGCTCAGCGCGGAGGCGGGGGCGGTGGTCCCGCTGGTGCTCAGCGTCCACCTGCTGCGGGTCACCTCGGTCATCCTCATCACGCCCTTGGTCGTGAAGCTGCTCAAGACGTGACGGCGACCCCCGAGGACTCGACGGCGCCGCGTGGCAAGGGAGTGCAGACGCTGGACCGCGCGGTGGCGATTCTGGACTGCTTCACCGCCGACCGGCAGGAGCTGGGTCTGTCAGAGATCGCCCGCAGCACCGGGCTGACCACCAGCACGGCTCACCGGCTGCTGGTCAGCCTCCAGTTCCACGGGCTCGTGCGGCGAGTTCCCGACCGCCGCTACACGCTGGGGCCGCACCTGCTGCGGCTGGCAAGGGCCGCCCATCCCGGCGTCGACCTGCAGGTGGTGGCGTTGCCGGTCATGCGCCGCTTGCGGAACGCGACCGGCGAGACGGTGGGCCTGCATGTCCTGTCTGGCCACTGCCGACTGGTCGTCGACCAGGTCGAGAGCCGCGAGCCCCTGCGGCGCACCTACACCGAACTGGAGGAGCGCATCCCGCTGCACCAAGGGGCGCCAGGCAAGGTCCTGCTGGCCTTCTTGCCCGCCGAGGAGCGTGAAGCGGTCCTGGCCGGACCGTTGGAGGCGGCGACGCCTGCCACCATCACCGATCCCGGCTTGCTGCGCACCGAACTCGACAAGATCAACCGCCAGGGACACGCCTTCTCCTTCGAGGAGCGCGTCGTCGGCATCCGAACGGTGGCCGTGCCGATCCGCAACCATGCGGGTGCCGTTCGGGCCAGCGTGAGTGTCACCGGGCCGGCCTTGCGGGTCACCCCCCAGCGGCTGAAGGAGCTGGCGCCGCTGTCCGTGCGCGCCGGGGCGGAGATCTCGGCCAACCTCGGTTGGCACGACGGGACCTGACACCCGGGTCCGGGGTTCCGCCAGAGCGGGAAGCCGGCTAGCTGCCTTGTCGGGAGGGGCGGACCAGCCGCCAGCCGAGGACCGCGGCGAGCAGAGCCCAGGCGGCCGCCGGCACTGAGGGAGGTAGCTCGGAAGAGGCCGCGCGCGCAGCGATCAGCACCGGTGACGTCGGCCACGGTTGCGGTATGACGCCCAGCAGGCTGGTCAGGGTCGGAGCCGGCTGGGCGACAGGAGCGACTGCGGGGGCGGGAAACGCGGGCGCGGCGATCTCGGGCACCGCGATCTGTGGTGCCGCGATGGCAGGCGGCGCGATCTCCGGGAGGTCCTGCGACGCCAGCCCCGTCGAGACACCGGGTCCCGGGGCGGACAGCGCGAGGTTGCTGCGGGTCAGCGGGGTGGTCAAGGCCGAGGCGGACCGCACGTTCGGGTTGAGCGCAACCTGCCGCTCCTCGTCGTTGCCATCGTCGGTGTCCCGCTGCGGATCGTCGTCGTCCTTCCCGGCGCCGGTGTTCCGCTGCGGATCGTCGTCGTCGTCCTTCGGAGGGTCAGCAGGGTCAGCCGGGT
>JALZLF010000101.1 GCA_030858865.1 Actinomycetota bacterium
CGAACACCCAGCGCAGGCCCTCGCCTCCAGGCGGTGCGTGCGGCTCGACCACCGGGCTGCCCTTGTCGGTCCACGGCCCCAGCGGGGTGGGACTGGTGGCCACGCCGATCGCGCTGCCGCCACTGGGGACGTTGGGGGCGGTGTAGTACAGGTAGTACTGGCCGTTGGCGTAGAACGGCTCGGGCGCCCACGGGCCACCGTCGCCCATCCACTCCGGGCGCTCGTCGAACACGTCGCCACGGTAGGTCCAGTGCACCAGGTTCCGTGACGTGAAGGTGGGGATGAGCCGGAAGTTGTAGTCGCCGTCGGCGTTGCGATCGTCACCGCTGAGGGGGTCGGTGGTGCAGTACAGGTACCAGCGCCTGTCGCCCCGCTGCTGGCCGCGGATCACGGCGGGATCCGCACAGGTCTCGACGGCCTCGCCGGCCTTGGTGCGCAGATCCAGCGGGTTGCGGTAGGTCTCGCTGGTGCCGCGCGCGGAGCCGGGCTCCGGCGCGGTGGCGCTGGCCCCGGCGACGCCCTGGGGGGCGAGCAGCGCGGCGATCAGCCCGGCGAACAGCAACAGTCGGCTCACCCTGCGCAGGCGACGGGTGGTGGGGGGTGGTCGCATGATGCTCTCCTTTGAACCGGTCATGGGAAGGTGCGGATGACGGGAGCTGGGACGGGTTGCCGGCTTGGGAACTGGCCCACGATGTCCCCCTTTCAGGCCGTGGAGTCCCGTGCTAGCCCTTGATGCCGCTGCGGGACACACCCTCGATGATGTAGCGCTGGGCGACCACGTACAGCAGCAGCACCGGGATGCTGGCGATGACACCGCCGGCCATCACCACCGGATAATTGATGGTGTAGGCGCCCTGCAGCTGACTCAAGCCCGGCGGCAATGTCAGACGCTCGGGACTGAACATGACGTAGACCGGCCACAAGAAGTCGTTCCAGTTGGTCAGGAAAGACAGCAGCAGCAGTGTGCTCAGCGCCGGCTTCGACAGCGGGACGATCACGCGCGCAAAGATCTGCCATGGCTTGGCGCCGTCCACCCTCGCCGCCTCTTCGAGCTCCACCGGAAGACTTGAGAAGAATTGGCGCAGGAAGAACACACCGAAGGCTCCGGCAGCTGGCGGGATGATCAACGCGAACAAGGTGTCCAGCCAGCCGAGACGGCTGACGATGTCGAAGTTGGGCATCAGAAAGATGATCGGTGGGATGAACAACGTCGCCAGGATCATCCCGTACACCAGCCGCTTGCCGCGAAACTGCATCCTCGCCAGGGCGTAGGCGGCCGGAGCGGCGATGGCGACGACCAGGATGGCGTGAGCGGAGGCCGCAACCATGCTGTTGAGAAACCAGCGCACCACCGGCGTGTCGGTGCCAGGACGGGTGATGGTCTCGTAGGCAGTGGTGTCGACCTCCTCGGGGAGCGGCTGCAGTGAGGACTGCGTGGCTGCCTGCTGGGACTTCAACGAGGTCGACACCATCCACAGCAGTGGCGCGATGAAGACGATCGACAACAGGATCAGCAGCACATACGTCAACACCGCCTTGCCCGCCCCACCGCCAGCGGTGGTCGGCGCGGGTCTTTGCGACCGTTGCTGCCCGGTTACGGCGTCTTGGGTCCCAACGGCCATGTTGTCAGTCCTCCCAGCGACGGAACAACGCGAAGATCGCCATGCTGGTCGCGATGAGGAACAGCATGAGCAGGTAGCTCATCGCCGCCGCGTTACCCATGCGGAAGCTACCCAAGCCCTCTTCGGCGATGTACATGATCGCCGTCCGTGTGGCGTTGCCTGGCGCCCCTTGCGTGATGAGCAGCGATTGGCCGAACATGTTCGCCGACGCCAACACCGTGATGGTGGTCACCAAGACCAACACCGGGCGCAGGCCCGGGATGGTGATGTGCCAGAACTTGTTCCAGGCGTTGGCGCCGTCGACCTCGGCCGCTTCGTACTGGTCGCGCCCGATGTCCTGGAGACCGGCGAGATAGATGATGGCGTTGAAACCCAGCGTCCACCACACCGTCGCCCCCACCAGCGACACCCAGACCCACGGCACCGCGGACAGCCAGGCGATGCTGTCGACCCCGAACACGTCAAGCACCCTGTTGACCAGCCCGACGTTGCGGTCGAGCAGGAAGCGGAACAGGATCCCGATGACCGCGACGCCCAGGACGTACGGCGCGAAGTAGATCGCTCGGAATGCCGTACGCCCTGGAAAGCTGCGGTTGAGCACGAGCGCCACCAGCAGCGGGATGACCAGCAGCAACGGAACGCTGTAGGCCACGAACGTCCACGTCGCCCGCATGCTCTGCCAGAAGTTGAACCCGGTGGTGGATCCCTGCGTGAACAGGGCCGTGTAGTTCCCAAGGCCGACGAACGGCTTGTTGGGCAGCAAGAAGTCCCAGTTGTGCAAGCTGATCCAGAAGCCGTACACGGCGGGGATGAGCACGAACACCGTGAACAGCAACAGGTACGGAGCCAAAAACAGGTAGGGCGTCAACCCCTCCAGGTGCTTACCTCCAGCTGAGAGGGCTGGCTGTCGCGACCAGCCCTCCTCCTGATCGCCGGCGGCCCCTGGCGCCGTGTGCTCGCGCTGGATGGCCATGGTGTCAGGCTCCGTACTTGCTGGCGTTTTCCTTCAGCAGTTGGCCGGCCTGGTTGGCCGAGTCGTCGAGGGCCCGCTGCGGCTCCTTCTTGCCGAGGACGCCGAGCTGGACACCTTCGAACATGACGTTGATGACGTCGCCGAGACCGGCCACCGGTGGTGGGAAGTGCACGTAGTCCAGCTGGGCGGCCAGGATGTTCTGGAAGTCCAGCTTCTCGAAACCGGGGTCCTCGCGCACCGCCTTGTTGGCAGGAACCTGCCCGCCTTTGGCCCACTCGAGGGAGTTGTCGATGATGTACTTGATGAACGCGGCCGACGCTTGCTGCTGGTTCTCGTCGGCCTGGCTGGTGATCACGAAGTTGTGTGAGCCCGCCCACGCGGCGCGCTCCGAGCCGATCTGCGGCAGCGGCGCGACACCCCAGTTCAGGCCCTTGGTGTCGGCGTACGCGGCTGCCTGCCAGATGCCGTTCCAGTGGAAGGCGTTCTCGCCGTTCTGGAAGGCGATGTGGTCGGCGTCCTGGTCGACGTTGGCCGGGCTGTGACCGTCGTCGACGAGGCTGCGCATCCAGCTCAACGCCTCGACTCCCGGACCCTCGTTGAACTTCACGGTGGTGCCGTCTTCGTTGAACAGCTCACCGCCGAACTGCCAGACGAGGGCCTCGAACGACAGCCCACCCGTGAATGGGAACGGTGACATCCACATGCCCTGGATCCCTTCGGACTTGAAGGCCTCCAGCGCCTGCATGTAGGAGTCGTGGTCCTGCGGCGGCGATTCGGGATCCAAGCCCGCCTGCTGCATCAGGTCCTTGTTGTAGTAGAAGCCGAGCGGGTGGATGTCCAGCGGGATGCCGAAGCGCTTGTCGTTGTAGACGCCGCCGTCCCACACGGGTGCGGGGAAGTTGGCGGCGTCCAGCTGCAGGCTCTCCGCAACCGCGTCCAGGGGGATGACGACGTTGCGTGCGGCGTTGGTGGCGAGCTGGTCGATGTGCATGATCGCCACCTCCGGGCCGTTGCCGCTGGTGACAGCGGTGGGCACCGAGGCATAGAAGTCTGCCCACTGCTGGGTCTTCTGCTTGACGGTGATCTTGTCCTGGGAGCTGTTGAACTCCTTGACGAGGTCGCCCATGATCGGGCCGTCGGCACCGGTGAAGCCGTTCCAGAAGGACAACTCCACCGCGGGCCCGGTGTACTCGCCCTCGGAAGCCACAGCGGCTCCCTCCTGCTCGCCTCCTCCGGGGACAGGAGCGTTGCTGCTACCGCCGCCGCAGGCCGCGAGCGCCAGGCCGACACCGGCGCCGGCGCTCAACCGCAGGAACGATCGTCGATCGATGCCTCGCCCGTACGTTCCTGGGGTTGGGCGCTTGAGGTTGTGCATGACGGGTCCTTTCAGGGCGGAGGCGAAGCGCGGCGGCTTCGCGAGGTCAGGAAGGTCCTTGCTGTGTGGCTCGCCGCAGATCGGCGGGATCGGCTTTGGGCTTGCGGTCGAAGGTCAACAGGCCATTGACCTCCTGCTCGACATCAGTCAGCTGGGTGTAGCAGAATCCCGCGACCACCTGGCTCGCGGTCAGCGCCGCGACGAGCCCGGTGTAGCGGTCGAGCAGGTCGTTGCCGTCCGCGGCCGTCTGATACCCCCAGGTGCGCGGGTTTCCACCGGTGGCCGCTTCATTGTCCACGGCTACGCCCCCGAACTCGGTGACCAGCAGCGGCTCGCCGAGGTGCCGGAAGCCGGTGGTGTAGACCGGCCGGCCGCAGGGCTCGGCGGCCAGCGCTGAGGCGAGGTCGGCGTAGCGCCCGTGTAGGACGGCTGCGGCGTCGTAGTCGTGGATCGTGCACAGATCGGTGGCGGCCTGCTCCCAGCCGTCATTGGACACCACCAGGCGGCTCGGGTCCGCCGACTTGGTCAGGTGGTGCAAGGTGAGCAGGTGGTTGCGCTGTGCCGGCTCGGTACCCAGCGCCGGCACGCCCCAGCTCTCGTTGCATGGCACCCAGGCGATGATGCAGGGGTGGGAGGAGTCGCGGCGCAGCACCGCCTGCCACTCAGCCGTGCTGCGGCTCACCGCCTCGGCGGAGAAGCGGTAGGAGCTGGGCATTTCGGCCCACACCACGAAGCCAAGGCGATCCGCCCAGTGCAGCCAGCGCGGGTCTTCGATCTTCTGGTGTTTGCGGGCGCCGTTGAAGCCCAGCTGTATGGCCAGCTCGATGTCACGCCGCAGGTCGTCGTCGCTGGCCGCGGTCAGCAGCCCACCGGGGAAGTAGCCCTGGTCCAGGACCAGCCGTGGGTAGAACGGGCGGTGGTTGAGGTACAGCCGGCCGCCGCGCGCCTCGATCTTGCGCATGCCGAAGTAGCTGTCGACCGCGTCGAGGGGCTGACCACCGGCGCTGGTCAGCTCGCAGTGCAGGTCGTACAAGGTGGGTTGGTCGGGGCTCCAGGTCTGGATGCCCTGCCAGTCGCCGATGCCGCTTCCAGCACGCTGAGCGTGTGGCGCCAAGGGCAGCCGGCGCTGCAGGCGCTTCGCGGTCACGGCGACGGTGTCATCGACGAGGAGCTCGTCGTGCAGCCGCACCAGCAGTCGCAGCCTGGTGCCGACGGCCGCACTGGTCAGGCTCACCTCGACAACGATCGCCCCCGCGTCCAGGTCTGGGTCGAGGCGCAGATCGACCACTCGCTCCGGCGCCACCGGTTCCAACCAGACGGACTGCCAGATGCCGGTGGTGGCGGTGTAGAAGATGCCTTCCGGCTCCGTGCCCCAGTACTGCTTCCCGCGGGGGATCTCCAGGTCGTCGAGCGGGTCCTCGGCCCGCACCACGACGGTGTGCCCGCCGCCCGTCACGGCGGTGTGCTCGCCGCCCGTCACGGCGGCGCGGTCGCTGCCCATCACGGCATCAGTGATGTCAACCGCGAACGGCGTGGATCCGCCTTCGTGGGTTGCCACCTGCGCGCCGTCGACCCAGACACTGGCCCGGTAGTCGACGGCACCGAAGTGCAGCAGCAGGCGCTGGGAGGCGTCACGGCGTACGTCATCGAAGCTGCGCGCGTACCACACCACGTCGTGGCGCCCTCGGTCGGCGATCCCGGACAGCTCGGACTGGGGGCAGAAGGGAACGATGATCCGCCCGTCCAACGGCGCTTCGCCGGGCACCGCACGCTCCCAGTGCTGTGCCAGACCTCGGTCCTCGTCGTCGAAGGCGAAGCTCCAAGGCCCGTTGAGGCTGGTCCAGCCCGCCCGGCGCAGCCGAGGACGTGGATGCTCGGCTCGCGGGGAGATCACAGGGACCACCCCGGGCTGGGCTGATCGGGCATCGGATCCCCTTGTGGTCGTTGGCGCTGGCGTCCGCGGGGAACGGGCAGGCCGGCGCGGCGGCTTTCACAATAGAAAGTTCGCTTTCGGTTCCGCAAGGCCTGCGGCGAAATTTCAGAGCGGCAACGCCACGCGGCAGGATGTCCTCATGACGCGACGCTTCTGGGCGCCAGGGCGGGTCAACCTCATCGGGGACCACACCGACTACAGCGGCGGGTTGGTCTTGCCCGCCGCCATCGACCATGGGCTGTGGCTGGACGTCGATGCGTCCTCCGACATCGCGCTGGAGTCGCAGGTCGAGCAGGAAGCGGTGACCGTCGCGCCGGACGGCTCCCGGCCGCCGGCCACAGGATGGGGGCGCTACGTGGCGGCCGTCGCAGCCGAGCTGGCCGCGCTCGGCCGGCCCGCCGTAGGGCTGCGCGGCCGGCTGACCGGGAACTTGCCGGCCGGCGCGGGCTTGTCGTCCTCGGCGGCGCTGGAGGTCGTGGTGGCCACGGCCCTGTGC
>JALZLF010000040.1 GCA_030858865.1 Actinomycetota bacterium
CATGGAGATCGACATCGGCCGCCAGCTGATCCTGCTGGTCAAGGACGGCAAGGTCGCCCATCACATTCACACCTCCACCGGGAAGCCTTCGACGCCGATGGTGCGCGGCACGTTCACCGTGTACGAAAAGCGCGACTACCTGCAGACCCACAACATGATGTACCGGCCGATCTTCTTCTACGGCGGCTATGCCATCCACGGGTACCCGAGCGTTCCGCTGTACCCGGCCAGCCACGGCTGCGGGCGCACCTACAACGGCAACCAGGACTTTCTGTACCCGAAGGTCTTCCTCGGCGAGCGGGTCGCGACGTACTGACCCGAACGCGGCCGGGGCCGCCGCGCGCTAGCGTCCCCGCGGTGACGATCTACCTTGACCACGCCGCCACGACGCCGGTCGACCCCGGCGTCCTGGCGGCGATGCTGCCCTACCTGGAGGCCGAGCACGGCAACCCTTCGTCGGCGCACCGCGCAGGGCGGGTGGCGCGCGCCGCGGTGGAGCAGGCCCGCGAGCAGGCGGCGACCGCCCTTGGTGTCGCGCCGCTTGACGTGATGTTCACCTCCGGCGGCACCGAGTCAGACAACGCCGCCATCAAGGGCACGGCCTGGGCGGCCAGGGCGGCAGGCCGTGGCAACCATCTCGTCACCACCGCGATCGAGCACCACGCGGTCTTGGAGACTGTCGAGTGGCTGGCCGACCACCAGGACTTCGAGCTGACCGTCGTGGCGGTGCAGCCCGACGGCATCGTGGACGCCGACCGGCTGCTGGACGCCGTGCGCGACGACACAGTGCTGGTCAGCGTGATGGCAGCCAACAACGAGATCGGCACGCTCCAGCCGCTGGAGGACGTCGGCCCTGAGCTGGCTCGACGGGGAGTGCCCTTGCACACCGACGCCGTGCAGGCGTTCGGGCGCACGCCGATTGACGTGGCCGGGTGGTCCCTTGGCGCGCTGTCGCTGTCGGCCCACAAGATCAACGGACCCAAGGGGGTCGGGGTCTGGGTGCAGGCGCGCAACCTGCCGGCGCAGTCGCTGCTGCACGGCGGCGGCCAGGAGCGCGGCATCCGCTCGGGGACCTTCAACGCCGCCGGAATCGTGGGTTGCGGCGCGGCGGTGGAGTTGGCGGCCAAGACCATGGACGTCGAGGTGCCCCGGCTGCGGTGGCTGCGCGACCGCCTCCTGGCCGGGCTGCTGGCCATCGACGGGGTCGAACTCAACGGGCACCCCGAGCGCCGGCTACCGCACAACGCCAACGTCGCCGTTGACGGCTGCAACGGCGAAGCCCTGCTGTTCGCGCTGGACATGGCCGGCGTCGCCGCCTCGGCTGGTTCGGCGTGCCAGTCGGGCGCCGCCGCCGCCAGCCACGTCCTGTCCGCGATCGGCGCGCCTTCTGACCAGGCCCACCTGCGTCTGACCTGCGGGCGCACCACCACGCAGGCCGACGTCGACACCGCCGGCGAGGTGTTCGGCGACTGCGTGAAGCGGCTGCGGAACGCCGGCGGCGGCTTCCTGTAGGCGACGGCGTGAAGGTCCTGGTCGCGATGTCCGGCGGCGTCGACTCGTCGATGGCCGCGGCGCTGCTCGTCGAGCAGGGCCACGACGTCACCGGCGTCCATCTGAAGATGGCCGACACGCCCTCGGGTCTGCCCGGCAAGGGCTGCTGCACCCTGGACGATGCCCGCGACGCCCGACGGGTGGCCGACCGCCTCGGCATCGCCTTCGCCGTGTGGGACTTCTCGTCCGCCTTCGCCGAACGGGTGGTCGACGACTTCGTGAGCGAGTACGAGGTTGGGCGCACACCCAACCCGTGTGTGCGCTGCAACGAGCGGGTCAAGTACGCGGCGTTGCTGGACCGGGCGCGAGCCGTTGACTTTGACGCCCTGGCCACCGGCCACCACGTCCGTCTCCGCCGCGACGACGACGGCACCGCGCATCTGTGGCGTGCCGCCGATGCGGACAAAGACCAGACCTACGTGCTGTACATGGCCGGCCAGGAGCAGCTGGCCGCCACCCTGTGGCCCGTCGGGGAGTACCGCAAGTCGTCGCTGCGGACGATGGCCGCCGAACGGGGCCTGCTCACGGCGGCCAAGCCCGACAGCTCCGACATCTGCTTCATCCCCGACGGGGACCTCGCCGGTTTCCTGCGCCCGCGGCTGGGGCAGCGCGGCGGAACCTTCGTCGGTCCTGACGGGCAAACGCTGGGCGACCACGACGGCGCCTACCGCTTCACGGTTGGCCAGCGCAGGGGACTGGGCTTGTCGGGACGCAGCGAACCGCTGTACGTGACGGCGATCGACGGCCGGCAGGTGCACGTCGGCAGCCGTGAACGCCTGCGCTGCGGCCGCCTGCTCGCCGGCAGCGTCAGCTGGATCGCGGGCCATCCGCCCGCCCGCACGGAGATCACGGCGCAGGTGCGCTATCGCGGCCGAGCCCTGCCGTGCGACACCGATGTCGACGGCGACGACGCCGAGGTGCGGTTTGTCGACAAGGAGCCCGAGGGAGTGGCCCCGGGCCAGGCAGTGGTGTTCTACGCCGGGCAGGAATGTCTGGGCGGGGGAACCATCACCAGGTCGTGGTCGTAGAGCTCAGCGGCCACCGCCTGAGGCGCGGCTCAGCGGTCGTACTCGGCCGCGTGGCGGGCAGCCGCGACGCGCTCCCGCGAGCTCGGGTGGCGGCGGACGCGCACCATCTGCGGTGTCGGGACGCTGTGCAACCAGCACAGCGCCAGGACGAGCACCACCACGGCAAACGCGACTGTCACCGTCATCACCTCTGCAGCATCCATCGTGTCAGTAGTGTTCTCGGCACGCGCTGGTCCGAAACGCAGGGCTTTCCTGTGCCCTACCGCCTCCGCCTGCTTGCCGGCTCGGACGTGGTTAGACTTCCACGCCGAACGGCGACCCGCGCGGGACCGGCGACCGAGAGGGAGAGACGATGCCGCTGTATCTATCGAGGTTCAGCTACGCGCCGGAGACTTGGGCTCGACTGATCGGCCACCCAGAGGACCGCCGAAAGGCCGCTGCGTCGTACGTCGAGTCGGTGGGCGGGAAGCTGCTTGGGTTCTGGTACGCCTTCGGCACACACGACGGCTACACCCTATGGGAGGCTCCCGACAACGTGTCCATGGCCGCGGTTGCGCTGGCGATCGGGAGCGGCGGTGCGCTCAGCTCCTTGGAGACGACCGTCCTGCTGACCGTGGAGGAAACGATGGATGCCATGGGCAAGGCCGAGCAAGTCCAGTACCGAGCGCCTGGCGCGTAGCAGCTCGCGCCCAGGGTCCCGTGTCACGGTCGGTGGATTCAGACAGACTCGCGCGCATGACCCCCGAAGACGCCGAGCCTCGGCGGCGGGTGGAGCGCCTGCGCGTCGAGATCGAACAGCACCGCTACCGCTACTACGTGCTGTCGGACCCTTCGATTCCCGACGCCGAGTTCGACGCGCTGTACCAGGAGCTGGCGCGATTGGAAGCGCGGCATCCGGAGCTGGACGATCACGACTCGCCGACCCACCGGGTCGGCACCGCGCCGTCACCCGCCTTCGCGGCGGTACCCCACCGCCAGCCGATGCTGTCGCTGGACAACGCCTTCGACAACAGCGAGCTGCTGCGCTGGGCCGAGCGCAACGACCGGATCCTGGAAGGCGCGCCGGTCCGCTGGACCTGCGAGCTGAAGGTCGACGGTGTCGCGATCAGCATCGCCTACGTGCGGGGGCGTCTGGATCGTGCGGTCACCCGCGGCGACGGCCTGGTCGGCGAAGACGTGACAGCCAACGTGCGCACGATCCAAGGTGTCCCCGACTACCTCGAGATCGACGACCCACCGGCGCTGCTGGAAGCGCGCGGGGAGATCTACTACCCCGTCGCGGAGTTCGAGGTGATGAACGACGCGCGCGAGCACGCAGGACTCGCGCGGTTCGCCAACCCGCGCAACGCCGCGTCCGGCGCCTTGCGGCAGAAAGACCCCGCCAAGACCGCGCAACGACCGCTGCGCCTGGTGTGCCATGGGATGGGTGCGGTGCAGGGGCTGTCGGTGCCGACCCACGGCGCCTTTCTGAAGGTGATCGCGGCCGCGGGCCTGCCCGTGGCCGAGCAGACCAGCACGCTCGACGACCTGGACGACGTCTGCCGTTTCATCGCCGACTGGGGCGAGCGTCGCCATGCTCCGGCCTACGAGATGGACGGGGTCGTGGTGAAGGTCGACGACCTGGGCCAGCAGCGGCGTCTGGGCGCCACCAGCGCCGTGCCGCGCTGGGCGATCGCGTTCAAGTACCCGCCCGAGGAGCGACAGACCAAGCTCCTCGACATCTTCGTCAACGTCGGGCGCACCGGGAAGGTGACGCCGTTCGCCTCGTTCGAGCCCGTCCTCGTCGCCGGTTCCACTCTGCAGCTGGCGACGCTGCACAACGAGGACCAGGCGCGGCACAAAGACGTCCGTCCGGGCGACACCATCGTTGTCCGTAAGGCCGGTGACGTGATCCCGGAGGTCGTCGGGCCGGTGCTGTCGCAGCGCCCCGACGAGGTGGCTGCCGCCGGGCCGTGGCGGATGCCAACGGCGTGTCCCTTCTGCGGCTCACCGATCGAACGGCTGGAGGGAGAAGCCGCCAGCTTCTGCAGCAACATCGACTGCCCCAACCGCCTGCTGGAATCGCTGGCCCACTTCGCCAGTCGCGGCGCCATGGACATCGAGGGCCTGGGCTACGAGACGGCTCGCACACTGCTGGACGAGGAGCTGGTCGCCAACATCGCCGACCTCTACCGCCTCAGTCCCGACCGGCTGCTGCCGCTGGAGGGTTTCGGCGACAAGAAGGTGGCCCAGCTGCTGGCCGGCATCGACGGCTCCAAGTCACAGCCGCTGGAGCGCCTGCTGGTGGCGTTGAACATCCGCATGGTTGGCGGCACGGTCGCGCGCGTCCTCGCCCGGCACTTCGGCTCGCTGTCGACGCTGCGGGCAGCCGACAGCGACACCATCGCCGCGGTCAACGGTGTCGGTCCGATCCGCGCCGCCGCGGTGCGCGCGTTCCTGGACAACCCGCGCAACGCGGCACTGCTGGACGAGCTGGCGGCCCTCGGTCTGCGCACCGACACCGAGGCCGCGCAACGCAGTGATCTGCTGGACGGCTGGACGGTGGTGCTCACCGGTGGGTTGACGGGATTCACCCGCGACGAGGCCAAGCAGGCGATCGAGGATCGCGGCGGCAAGGTCACCGGCATCGTCAGCAAGAAGACCGGCGTGGTCGTGGTCGGCGTCGATCCGGGCAGCAAGGCCGCCAAGGCGGTGGACCTCGGGGTCCCGACCGTCGACGAGGACGGGTTCGTCGCCCTGCTGGACTCCGGCGCCCTGCCTCCTCCCGGCGACCCGACGCGGTAGCGCGGTAGCCTGCGAGCAAGTCCGCCCACCGGGAGCCTGTCCTCATGCAGCGAAGCGGTAGGACACCTGACCCGTGTCCTTGAGCACTGACGACGTGCGTCACGTCGCCCGACTGGCGCGCCTCGCGCTGTCCGACCAGGAGGTCGAGTCACTGCGCGGTGAGCTGTCGGACATCCTGGCCTACGCCGACAAGATCAGCGAGATCGCGGCCTCCGACGTGCCGCCCACCAGTCACGCCTATCCGCTGCGCAACGTCTACCGCGACGACATCCCGCAGCCGTCGCTGCCCGCCGACGAGGCCACCGCGGCCGCTCCGCAGGCCGAGGAGGGCCGCTTCCGGGTTCCCCGAATTGTCGAGGAGCCTTAGATGCACCCGCTGGTCGCCAGCGACGCTGTCAGCCTCCGCATGATGCTGGACAACCGCGAGGTGAGCGCCACCGAGATCATCCAGGCGCACCTGGACCGCATCGCCGAGACCGATCAGCACGTCAGCGCGTTCATCCGCACCCTGGACCAGTCCGCCTTGGACCACGCCGGCGACATCGATCGGCGACTGTCGGCCGGCTCGCGGGTCGGAGCGCTGGCCGGCCTGCCACTGGCGCTCAAGGACATCCTGTGCACAAAGGGCGTTGAGACGACCTGCGGGTCGCGGATGTTGCAGCACTACCGCCCTCCCTACGACGCGACCGTGGTGCGCAAGCTGCGAGAAGCCGACGCGATCGTGGTTGGCAAGGCGAACATGGACGAGTTCGCCATGGGCTCGTCGTGCGAGAACTCGGCCTTCTTTCCCACGCGCAACCCGTGGGATCTGGAACGGGTCCCTGGCGGCTCGTCGGGCGGCTCGGTGGCGGCCGTCGCGGCCAACAACGTGCCGCTTGGCATCGGCACCGACACCGGCGGCTCGGTTCGCCAGCCGGCAGCCCTCTGCGGGGTCGTGGGGGTCAAGCCGACCTACGGGCTGGTCAGCCGCTTCGGCCTGATCGCCTTCGCCTCGTCGCTGGACCAGGTCGGCCCCATCGCCCGGGCGGTGCCCGACGCCGCCCTGCTGCTGGAAGCCATCGCCGGCCACGACCCTCGCGACGCGACGTCGATCCCGACCGACGTGCCGGATCTGCACACCACCCTGGAGGCCGGCGTCGAGGGTCTTCGCGTAGGGGTGGTCAGCGAGTTCATGGGCGAGGGGATGTCCGACGGTGTCCGTTCGGTGGTGACGGCGGCGATTGACCGCTTGGGCGCGCTGGGAGCCGAGGTCGTCGACGTCAGCCTTCCGCATGCCGGCTACGGAGTCAGCGCCTACTACCTGATCGCGCCCAGCGAGTGCTCGTCGAACCTGTCGCGCTACGACGGGGTGCGCTACGGCCTGCGCGTCGACGGCGAGACGACCGAGCAGATGATGGCCAGCACACGTGACGCCGGCTTCGGCCCTGAGGTCAAGCGCCGCATCATGATCGGGACCTACGCGCTGTCGGCGGGCTATTACGACGCCTACTACGCCCAGGCACAGCGCGTGCGCACCTTGATCATCCGCGACTACGAGGCCGCCTACGCCGGCTGCGACGTGCTGGTCAGCCCAACGTCGCCGACCACGGCGTTCAAGCTCGGCGAACGGGCGGCGGATCCTCTGTCGATGTACCTGTCCGACGTGTACACGATCCCGTCGAACCTCGCGGGGGCACCCGCCCTGTCGCTGCCGGTCGGCCTGGACGACGACGGCCTGCCGGTGGGGCTGCAGCTGATGGCGCCGGTGCTCGGCGAACCGGTGCTGTTCCGTGCCGCCAGGGCGCTGGAGCGCGAGCTGGCGATCGACTCGACCCCGAGGGGCAACGGCTCGTTGGCACAGGTGGCGGCGTGAGCGGGACCCCGGACGCCTCCAGGCAGCCCGCGACCGCCGCGCGCGACTCCGGTGTCGAGCAGGCCAGCCGTTTCGAGGCCGTCATCGGCTTGGAGGTGCACGTCGAGCTGAACACCGCCACGAAGATGTTCTGCGGCTGCGCGATCGACTTCGGGGGCGCACCAAACGTGCGCACCTGCCCCGTCTGCCTCGGCCAGCCCGGCAGCCTGCCCATGATCAACGCCAAGGCGGTGGAGTCCGCCATCCGCCTCGGCTTGGCGCTGGGTTGCGACATCGCGCCGTCCAGCCAGTTTCACCGCAAGAATTACTTCTATCCGGACATGCCCAAGAACTACCAGATCTCCCAGTACGACGTCCCCATCTGCCTTGGGGGTGAGCTGGAGGTGGCGACTGCCGAGGGCTCAAAGCGCGTCGGGATCACCCGCGTGCACATGGAGGAGGACACGGGCAAGAGCTTGCACGTCGGGACGTCCGGGCGAATCCACGGCGCCGAGTACAGCCTGGTGGACTACAACCGCGCCGGGATCCCGCTGCTGGAGGTGGTGTCCGAGCCCGACATCCGCAGCGCCGAGCAGGCCCGCGCCTACCTCGCCGAGCTGCGCGGGATCGTGCTCGCGATGCGGATCAGCGACGCGAAGCTGGAGGAAGGCTCGATGCGCTGCGACGCCAACGTCTCGCTGCGCCCGGTCGGCCATTCGGTGTTCGGCACGCGCGTGGAAGTCAAGAACATGAACTCTCTGCGCTCGCTGGGCAGGGCGATCGACTTCGAGATCGCGCGCCAGACCGAGCGGCTGTCCTCGGGCCAGCCCGTCGTGCAGGAGACACGCCACTGGAACGAGGACACGGGCACCACCTCCACGCTGCGGGCCAAGGAGGAGGTCTTTGACTACCGCTACTTCTCCGACCCCGATCTGGTGCCGGTCGAACCAGAGAGTCGCTGGGTGCAGCAGCTGCGCGCCGAGCTTCCCGAGCTGCCGGCGGCGCGACGCAACCGTTACGTCGCCGAGCACGGGCTGGCGCCGGGCACCGCGGCGCTGCTACAGACCTCAGGCCTGGCCGATCGCTTCGACGACGCGGTGGCGGCCGGCGCCGCTCCCGCCGACGCCGCCAAGTGGCTGACAAACGAGGTCGCCGCCTGGTGCAACGAGCGGTCCATCGACCCGATCACGGTCCCGCTGTCAGGCGCCCACCTCGCCGAGCTGACCCGCCTCGTGGCCGACGGCACCCTGTCGACCAGGCTCGCGCGGGAGGTCTTGGAGGCGGTGCTGGCCGGCGAAGGGGCGCCCGGCGAGGTGGTCGTGGCGCGTGGGCTCGCGCAGATCTCCGATACGGGCGCGCTGGGCACCGCCGTGGACACCGCCATCGCCGAGAACCCCGACGCGGCGCAGCGTGTCCGCGACGGCAACGCCAAGGCCATCGGAGCCCTGGTCGGGTCCGTGATGCGCGCGACGAAGGGACAGGCCAACCCGGGACTGGTCAACGAGCTGCTGCAGGCCCGGCTTGCTGAGCCCGGGGAGCGCTAAAGTTGCCCGGGACCGCGAGGTCCTGGCGCGGAGGGGCAACCGATCGACAGGGAAGCGATGTCCGGCTCCACGACGCGTGTGGCCCCAGGGGCCGCGGCGGCCCGCGCACCGCAGCTCCACGTCGGGTCGGTGCCGGCCTTGGAGGCCGTGTCGGGCCCCACCGACGCCATCCTGGAACGGTTCCTGGCCGCCCGCGTCGGAGAGCTGACCGAGCTCGACCCCGCACTCAAGGTCGTCGGCACCGAGATCGCCAGCTTCGTGGCGGCCAGCGGCAAGCGGCTGCGCCCCGCGTTCGTCTACTGGGGCCACCGGGCCACGGGAGCGGCCCACGATGACGGCGTGCTGGTCCCCGCGGCGGCGGTGGAGCTGCTGCACACCTTCGCCCTGATCCACGACGACATCATGGACCGCTCCCCGGAACGGCGAGGGCGTCCCGCCGTGCACGAGGCCTTGCGCGCCGCACATGCCGACGACGGGCTGCGTGGCGACGGCTCGTGGTTCGGAGTCGGCGGCGCGATCCTGGCAGGCGACCTCGCGTTCGTCTGGGCTGACCAGCTCATCGACGGCGCGGAGCTGCCACCCGCGGCACTCGATCGCGCACGTCGCGTGTTCACCGCCTTGCGCGTGGAGGTCATGGCCGGCCAGTACCTCGACCTGCGCCTGGCCGGCTTGTGCAGCGCCACCGAGGAGGAGTCGCGGCGCGTGGCGTTGCTCAAGTCGGGGCGCTACACCGTGACCCGCCCGTTGCAGCTGGGTGCTGCCATCGCCGGTGAGGACCGCGAGCTGAACCGGGTGCTCGGCGGCTACGGCGACGCCGTCGGATTGGCGTTCCAGCTCCGAGACGACGTCCTGGGGCTGTTCGGGGATCCCACGGCCACCGGCAAGGGCGCCATGGAGGACCTGCGAGAAGGCAAGCGCACGCTGCTGATCCTGCAGGCTTTCGCCCGCTGCGGCGCCGCGGACCGCACGGCGTTGGAGCACACGCTGGGCAACCCTGGACTGGACCTCGCCGCCGCCGATCGTGCGCGCTCGGTCGTCGTCGAATGCGGTGCCCTGGACGCCATCGAGCGGATCGTGGCCGAACAGCACGAGCGCGCCTGCCTCACCCTCGACCGCGTCGGCCAGCCGGCGCGCGAAGCGTTGGAGCAGCTGGCGGGCTTCGCCGCATTCCGGTCGGTGTAGTGGCCAAGCGCGTCGTCGTGGTCGGCGCCGGCCTTGGCGGGCTGGCCGCGGCGATCCGACTGGCCAACGCCGGCTGCCAGGTGACGCTGCTGGAGCGAGAGCAGCGGCCGGGGGGCAGGGCCGGCCGTCTCGAGCGCGCTGGGTTCTGCTTCGACACCGGTCCCTCGGTGCTGACGATGCCGTCGCTGCTGGCGGAGCTGTACGCCCTGGCCGGCGAGTCGCTGAGCGACCACCTGAGCCTGGTGCGGCTCGATCCGGCGTACAAGGCGGTGTTCCACGACGGGTCGGTGCTGCGCGTCCGCGGGGATGCCGAGGCGATGTCCCGCGAGATCGCCGCCGTCTGCGGGCGGGCCGAGGCGGTCCGCTTCGAGCGGTTCGCCGCGCGCCTTGCGGCGCTGTACCGCGCCGAGTACGCGACGTTCATCGACGCCAACTTCGATTCACCGCTGGACCTTGCCCGACCCGTGCAGCTGGCGAGACTCCTGCGGCTGGGTGGGTTCCGCCGGATGATGCCGCTGGTGGCCTCGTTTCTGACCGACTGGCGGCTGGTGCGGCTGTTCACCTTTCAGGCGATGTACGCCGGCATGAGCCCCTACGAGGCGCTCGGGATCTATGCCGTCATCGCCTATATGGACGCCATCGCCGGGGTGTACTTCCCGACCGGCGGCATCCACGCGGTCAGCCAGGGGCTGGCGGACCTGGCCGTGCGCAGCGGGGTCGAGCTGCGCCTCGGCACCACCGTCGAGCGCGTCGAGACGGCAGCGGGTCGCGCCGTGGGCGTCCTGCTCGACGGCGGCGAACGACTGTCCAGCGATGTCGTGGTGCTCAACCCCGACCTCCCGGTGGCCTACCGCGACCTGTTGCCGCCCGAGGCCACACCGCGCCGGGTCCGCCGGCTGCGGTACTCGCCGTCGTGCGTGGTCGTGCACCTGGGGCAGGAGCGCAAGCTCGACGCAGCGGCGCACCACAACATTCATTTCGCTGCCGACTACGCCGCGTCGTTCGATGACATCCTGGCCGGGCGCCTGCAGCGCGACGCCTCGTGGTTCTTGACCGTGCCGACCGTCACCGACCCGCAGTTGGCTCCGCCCGGCGGTGACGTCGGCTTCTATCTGTTGCCTGCCCCCAACCTTGTCGGCAACGCCTTGAACTGGGATGCGCAGGCCCCTCGGGAGCTGGCCCAGGCGCAGCGCCGCCTGCGGGCCGCCGGCTACGGCGACGTCGCCCAGCACACCGTCGTCAGCTCGGTCGTCACGCCAGCCGACTGGGCTCGGCAGGGCATGGCCGCCGGCACCCCCTTCGCCGCCAGCCACCACCTCGCCCAGACCGGCCCGTTCCGGCCGAGCAACCGGGCGCCAAGGCTGGACGGAGTCGTGTTCACCGGGTCGAGCACCACGCCAGGGGTTGGCGTGCCGATGGTCTTGATCTCGGGCAAGCTCGCCGCCCAGCGGGTCCTCGAACAGCTGGGCACCAGCGCACCGGCGAGGCGATGACCGGCTACGCGCACCCGTCGCCGTCGCCGCGCATCGTCGCCAAGGCTTTGGCTCGGCACGGCGGGGGGCCCGTCGACCTGGCCACCAGCTACGAGCTGTGCCGCCGCCTGCATGCCGCGCACGGGCGCACCTATTACTTCGCCACCCGGTTCCTGCCGGCCGAGCGCCGCCACCACGTGCACGCCCTCTACGGCTTCGCGCGCTACGCCGACGACCTGGTCGACCATCTCGACCTGTCGTGGACGCCGCCGCAGCGCCGCACCGCGTTCGAGCACTGGTCCGCGCGGTTCCTCAGCGCCCTGGACAGCGGCTCGCCGACCAGTCCTCAAGCAGCGACAGCGGTAGGACAGCAGGTGATCGACGACCCGGTGTTGCCCGCCGTGCTGCACACCGTGAGGGTGCTCGGGATCGACGGGAACGACCTACGGGCCTTCCTGCACTCGATGGCGATGGACCTGACCGTCACCCGCTACCGCACCTACGACGACCTTGGTGAGTACGTCCACGGGTCCGCGGCGGTGATCGGCGCCATGATGCTGCCGGTGCTCGGGTCAACCCATCCCGACGCCCGCGCCCGCGCGATGGACCTGGGGGTCGCCTTCCAGCTGACCAACTTCCTGCGCGACATCAGCGAGGACTGGGACCGGGGACGCATCTACCTGCCCCTGGAAGACCTCGATCGCTTCGGGATGGGAGAGTGGGACTTCCGTGCTCGTCACGTGACGGCGCCGTTCCGCCGGCTGCTGGCGTTCGAGGTGGCGCGCACCCGGGCGCTGTACCGCCGCGCCGAACAAGGATGGACGATGCTGGAGCCGGCCAGCCGGGCGGGCATCCGCATCGCGCACCGCTGCTACGCCGAGATCCTGAACCGCCTGGAGGCCGCCGACTACCAGGTGTTCCGGGTGCGGGCAGCGGTACCGACCCGTCGCAAGCTGGCTATCGCCGCCCATGAGCTCGCGCGGGGACTTGCCGCTCCCAGCAAGGCTGCCTCGCCGCAGTCCTAAGGTGTCGGCGCTGCCACGGCCTTGCGGGTGGCCGCGGCGACGCCGGGACCGTCCAGCCCAAGGTCGGTCAGGATCCGCTGCGGTTTGGCCTGCGGGATGTAGCGGTCAGGCGTACCCAGCACCAGGAAGCGCGGCGTGTCCTGCGTCTCGTCCAACCGCCCCACCGCGTCGCGCAGGTACGCGCCAGCCCCGCCGACGCGGGTGCCGTCCTCGACCGTGACCACCAGGGGGTAGCGCGCGGCGTCGTGCAGCATCGCCGGGTCGGCGGGCTTGACCACCCGGACGTCCCAGACCGCCGCGGAGACGCCCTCGCCGGCGAGCTGCTCGGCGGCATCCTCGGCGGCCTCCAGCAGCTTGCCAACCGCCAGGAAGCACACGTCGGTGCCGTCTCGCACCTTGCGGGCATGAAGCCCCTCGCCGACCTGGTGCGGGCCGACGTCGCGCGCGACGCCCTTAGGGAAGCGGACGGCGGCGGGACCGCCGAGCATGACCGCGTCACTGAGCATCCGCGACAGCTCCTGGGCGGAGGAGGGCGCGAACACCGTCATGCCGGGAACCTTGAGACACAGGGCCATGTCCAGCACACCGTGGTGCGAGGCGCCGTCGTCACCCGTGATGCCGGCGCGGTCCAGCGCGAAGGTGACCGGTTGGCCGTGCAGCCCGACGTCGAGGTTGGCCTGGTCGAACGCGCGGGTGAAGAACGTCGAGTAGACGGCGACGACGGGGCGCAGGCCGCCCATGGCCATGCCGGCGGCCGAGGTGACGGCGTGCTGCTCGGCGATGCCGACGTCGAGCACCCGGCCGGGATGACGCTCCTGCATCGGCAGCAGGCCGGTCGAACCGGGCATGGCGGCGGTGATGGCCACCAGGTCGTCGTGCCGGTCGGCCAGCTCGACCATGGTGTCGCTGAACACCTGCGTGTAGGTCTGGGCGCCGCCGCTGCTGGCTCTGCCCGTGGCGGGATCGAACGCGGAGACGTCGTGCAGGCACTTCTCCACGTCGGTCTCGGCGGGGGCGTAGCCCCGGCCCTTCTGGGTCATGACGTGCACGACGACAGGGCCGTCGTAGGTGGCGGCGTGGCGCAGGGCGTGTTCGAGCTTGGCGACGTCGTGACCGTCGATCGGACCGGTGTAGCGCACACCGAGTGCTTCGAAGAAGGTCGGCGGCTCCTCGAAGGCTTCGCGCAGCGCAGCCTTGGTGCCGCGCATCCACGACCTCGTCATCCCGCCGAGGACACCGGGTAGGCGGCGCGCACGGCGCTCCCAGCGCTTGCTCGCCGACACGTACGAGGGGTTCAGGCGCAGCATCGCAAGGCTCTCGCCCAGGCGTGAGACGGTGGGAGCGTAGGAGCGTCCGTTGTCGTTCAGCACGATGAGCACGCGCTGCCCGCTGTGGCCCAGGTTGTTGAGGGCCTCGTAGGCCATGCCACCGGTCATCGCCCCGTCGCCGATGACCGCCACGACGCGGCGGTCAAGGTTCTGCGTGCGAAAGGCGATGGCGAGGCCGTGCGCGTAGGACAGAGCGGTGGACGCGTGGCTGTTCTCGACCCAGTCGTGGGGCGACTCGTCGCGAGCCGGGTATCCGGAAAGCCCATCGGCCTGCCGCAGGTGGGAGAAGCCCTCCTGGCGGCCGGTCACGAGCTTGTGGACGTACGACTGGTGGCCGGTGTCCCACAGCAGCACGTCGTCGGGGGAGTCGAACACCCGGTGCAGGGCGAAGGTGAGCTCGACCGCCCCCAGGTTGGAGCCGAGATGGCCGCCTCCCCGCGCAACCGACTCCACGATGAATGAGCGGACCTCGTTGGCCAGCGCCTTCAAGCCTTGGTGGTCCAGCGCCCGCAGGTCGCTCGGCCCGTTGATCCGCTCCAGCAGCATGGACATGCCCTTGTGGTTGCGATTGCCGTTCATGCCAACCTATCCCGTTGGCCACCTGCTGGTCACTGCGCGAACGGACACGCGCCGGCAGTAAGGTCCGCTGCCCGAAATCGGAGCCGCCGATGACCCCGGCCAGATGAGCCCTGCCAGATGAGCCCTGCAGACGGCGACGACCAGCTGGCGGTACGCAAGCGCGACCACCTGCGGATCGCGTTGCACGAACCCGTCGGTTTCGCGTCGCTCACCACGGGGTTGGACCAAGTGCGGGTGCGCCCGCGCGCCCTGCCCGAACTCGACCTGCAAGCCGTCGATCTCTCGCTGGAGCTGTGGGGTCGGGCGTTGTCGGCGCCGATCCTGATCTCGTGCATGACCGGCGGCGTGACCGAGGCCGGCCGGGTCAACCGCGCGCTGGCCCAAGCCGCGCAGGTTCACGGTGTGGCGCTGGGGCTGGGATCGGGACGAGCCGTGTTGGAGGGTGGCGCGGCCGACAGCTTCGCGGTGCGAGATGTCGCCCCCGACGTGCTGCTGCTGGCCAATCTGGGTGTGGTGCAGCTGCACGAGCACGGGCCGGCGGCGTGCCGTCGACTGGTGGACAGGTGTCAGGCAGATGTGCTGGTGCTGCACTGCAATGCGGTGCAAGAGGCGATGCAGCCTGGCGGCGACACGGCGTTCGGCGGCCTGTTGGGGCGGATCGCGGCCGTATGCGAGGCTCTGGACGTCCCCGTGGTGGTCAAGGAGGTCGGCTTTGGCTTGTCCGGCCAGGACGTGACCCGGCTGGCCGAAGCAGGGGTGGCCGGCGTCGACGTGGCCGGTGCGGGCGGGACCAACTGGGCGCAGATCGAGGGCCGCAGGGACACCCATGCGGCAGCCGTGGCGGCGGCGTTCGCCGACTGGGGGATGCCAACGGCCGAGGCGGTCCTACAGGCCCGGCGAGCCTTGGACGACGTCGGCGCGCCCAACGTCGTGCTCATTGGCTCTGGCGGGCTGCGCCACGGGGTCGATGCGCTCAAGGTCTGCTGCCTGGGAGCGGATCTGGCCGGGGTGGCACGGGGCCTGCTGGCGGCCGCGGCGCAGGGTCCGCAAGCCGCCACCGAGGCGGTGGGCATCCTGTGTGAGCAAATGCGGGTTGCGGCGTGGGCAGCTGGCGCCCGCAACGTCGCTGGTTTGGGCTCGGCACTGCTGGCTTAGCCGTGTGCCGAGTTCATGCGTCTGCCCCACCACACCCACCACATCAGGCCCTGGCTGATCATCGCGAAGCCGAACAACAGGTCTTCCAGCGGCATGCCGCCAGCTCGGAACATCGCCAGGGGCGGGCATCCAAGCCGCAGACCGCTGAACTGCTCCTCGGCATAGGTCACCACCGGGCGACACGTGAGCCAGCCGTCCACCAACACCTGGAAGAACCCGACGATGGCCATCGCGATCCAGAAGCGGCGGTCGCGAAACACCCCCGTGCCAAGCAGTCGTTCCAGCCCGAGGGTCAGGGCGAGTGCGACGATGCAGAACAGCGTGTAGCCGAAAGTCAACCGCCGGCCCGCCCCGCACGGCGGGTTGATCCACGCCGCAGTGGGCTGCTGCCTCCATGCAATGTCACCCGAACGGCCTCGTAGGCCATGATCCCGCACAACGGCACCACCAGGAAGAACAGATACTCCTCAACAGGCAGGCCCAGCAGCCGCAGCCCGGTGACCCTGGAGGATTGGTAGTCCCAGTGGCCGAGGCGAGCGCCGAGCAGGTCCCATCCTGCGAAGACCAGCCCTGTGCAGCAAAGGGATCGTGCCAGGCGACCGAGCTGACGGTACACGCGGACACCGATCAGCAGCTCCAGCGGTGCGGTCACGAGCAGACACAGGCCGAGCAGCGCGAGGTACTCGAAGCGACCCATGAGAGGGAGTCTGCCACTCCGGCCGCGGTGGTCTCCGTGTTAGGACATTACAAAGAGTGGTCGCCACATTGCGCATAGT